>CANRJZ010000025.1 GCA_947631055.1 uncultured Clostridia bacterium
TGCAGAGCGTTCCCCTCTTTCCAACAGCTAAAGGCTGTTGGAAATTCACCCCTTTGCAGAGCGCTTTGAGGAAGGGGGAATTTCGCCGTCTGCGGACGGCGACCAAAGGCTCTGCCTTTGGAAACCGCGAGCTGGGCTCAGCTCGACCAGCTATTATTGTTAATATTTAGTGCGGTAAATTATCGTTTGAAGTTAAACCTTTATATCTCAACTCTTAACTCTCAACACTCAACTCTTAACTTTCAACTCTCAACACTTATTATTTACCCGCGCTATCTGATAAGAGGATAAAAAACGTCCGGATCGTGTGATCCGGACGCTTTATGGTGATCTTTAAAAAACTTATGCAAGTTCTGCAAAGTACTTGATAGTTCTTACCATCTGAGATGTGTAAGAGTTCTCGTTGTCGTACCAGGAAACTACCTGTACCTCATAGAGGTCGTCAGCGATCTTTGCAACCATTGTCTGTGTTGCATCGAAGAGTGAACCGTACTTCATTCCGATCACGTCGGAAGAAACGATCTGATCTTCATTGTAACCGAAGGACTCGGAAGCAGCAGCCTTCATAGCAGCGTTGATAGCTTCCTTGGTAACGTCAGCCTTCTTTACAACAGCTGTAAGGATAGTTGTGGAACCTGTGGGAACAGGAACTCTCTGAGCGGAACCGATGAGCTTGCCGTTCAGTTCGGGGATAACAAGGCCGATAGCCTTTGCAGCGCCTGTGCTGTTAGGAACAATGTTTGCAGCACCTGCTCTTGCTCTTCTCAGGTCGCCCTTTCTGTGAGGACCGTCAAGGATCATCTGATCGCCTGTGTAAGCGTGGATAGTGGACATGATACCGCTCTGGATAGGAGCGTAATCGTTGAGAGCCTTAGCCATAGGAGCAAGGCAGTTTGTTGTGCAGGAAGCAGCAGAAATGATCTGATCGTCCTTTGTAAGGGTCTTCTCATTTACGGAGAATACGATAGTCTTGAGGTCGTTGCCTGCGGGAGCGGAAATAACGACTTTCTTAGCGCCTGCATCGATGTGAGCCTGAGACTTCTCTTTTGAACAGTAGAAACCTGTACATTCAAGAACAACGTCAACTCCGAGCTCGCCCCAAGGAAGCTCGTTTGCCTTAGCCATAGCATAGATCTTAAGGGTCTTGCCGTCAACTGTGATAGTACCTGCTTCATCATCAGCGGTAACAGTGTGAAGGTTTTCACCTATTTTTCCGCAATAACCGCCCTGTGCGGTATCATACTTGAGGAGCTGAGCGAGCATGGAAGGCTTTGTAAGGTCGTTGATAGCAACAACGTCATAGCCTTCTGCGCCGAACATCTGTCTGAATGCAAGACGTCCGATCCTGCCGAAACCATTGATTGCAACTTTAACTGCCATAATAAAATTCCTCCTAAAAGAAATGTAATTTTTCCGGCGTTCTTTTCCGAACACCACATATATTTATTTTAACCTATTTTTGCGAATTTTTCAAGACCTTTTTTAAAAAAATCTACAAAATTTCTCTTGGGAAGAAATATTATGAAGTTCCCGTATCAGAATTTTTCCTGTTATTATTATACGTATAGTTTTTAATTGATATTATTTTCCCTAATGTATATTATATCCGCCGTTCAGATCCTGTATTTTTCTATAAGATACAGTATCTTTTTGTCTGCCACGGCTTCGATGAGCGTTCCTTCCGGAGAATATTCCTCCGAAAGTATCTTTCCGTCTATACGTATAGTATTTAAAAGGCTTGTTTTTTCATATGGTATAATAAATTTTCCTCTTACGGAAGTTTCCGGAAGGTTTCTCGCTATACATTCAAGGAGGTCGTCAAGCCCCGTACCTTGTTTTGCGGAAATTTTCACCGTTTTTTCGTCGCAGCGGATATTTTCTGCTCCCGGAAGTTTATCGCATTTATTCAGCACGTCTATACGCGGGATACCGTCGCAGCCAAGGCCTTTCAGGACTTCCGCCGTGACTTCCGCCTGTTCATAGCCGTCGTCGGCGCTGATATCGATAAGATTTATTATAATATCGGCGTTTGCAGCTTCTTCCAGAGTGCTTTTGAAGGCTTCCACCAGATCGTGCGGGAGACGTCTTATAAGTCCTACCGTATCAATAAGCATCACGCTTCTTCCGTCGGGAAGTTCAAGGCTACGCGAGGTGGTGTCAAGGGTCGCGAAAAGCTTATTTTCCGCAAGGACGCCTGCGTCGGTCAGCGCGTTGAGCAGCGTGGATTTTCCCACATTTGTATATCCTACGATAGCTGCGGTAAGGACATTGTCTTTTTTCCGTCTTGCGCGGTGGAGCTCGCGGCGCTTTTCAAGTTCTTTCAGCTCCGCTTCGAGAGATTCTATACGCCGGCGAATGTGGCGCTTGTCCGTTTCAAGTTTTGACTCACCGGGACCTCTTGTACCTATTCCTCCGCCAAGTCTGGAAAGTTCAACGCCTTTACCGGCAAGCCTCGGCAGGCGGTATTTCTGCTGTGCAAGTTCCACCTGCAAACGTCCCTCGCTGGAACGGGCCCGCTGGGCAAAGATGTCAAGGATAAGCGTTGTGCGGTCAATTACTCTTATATCAAGGATCTTTTCGATATTTCTCGTCTGATTTGCGGTAAGTTCGCAGTCGAAAATTATCAGATCAATGTCAAGAGCGGCGGCTTCTTCGGCAAGCTGTTCGAGCCGTCCCGAACCTATGACCGTAGCGCTGTCGCAGGCAGGGCGTTTTTGTATAACGCGCGCAAGAACTTCCACGCCTGCCGTTGCGGAAAGCTCTTCAAGCTCGTCAAGAGAGCGCTCCGCGTCAAATTCTCCCGTATCCGCCGAAACGAGAACGGCACGGGTGATATCCGCAATTGTATTATCCGTCATAAAAATTCCTCCCCGATAAAAGCCTGTCAGGTTTCCGAAAAATAAAAAACGTCTCCTGTACGGAGACGCATATTTGCATATATTCCTTTTATGCGGAAACACAGCAGGCGGACTCCATGCAATAAGAATGATAAATTAAAATACCTGTGATATACATTTTTTCCGCCTCCTTTAAGATAAATAACATAATACAGTATAATACGAAAATTATTTTTTGTCAAGCTGTTTTTTCGGGGAGGTTCTGTAAAAACAGCTCCTCTCTTGTGGATAATAGAAAATTTTTATTTATATGTAGTCAAAGAATTGTTTACAGTTTAATACATATTGACAAGTTTTAATTGATGTTATATAATGTAATCACAAATGATATTAATTGATGATTACTGGAGGAATTAAAAATGCCGGAACAGACATACAACGATAAATCAAATGACCAAAAAGCCCCAAAAAATAATTTTACTTTGACTGAAGTTATTACTACGGCAATAAAAATGCCGGGAATAAAAGTAAACAGAGATACTTTTTTAAAAGAACAGTTTAAAGATGTTTCAAAAGAAAAAATGGAAAAAATAATTGATGTAGGACCTGTAAAAGCAGGTGCAGGCAGGCGCATACTTAAAAAAATGGCAAACAATCTTATTAATACAAGAACTGCCGTTTCTACCACAGCTTCATTTGCTGCCGGATTGCCTGGAGGTTTGGCAATGGTTGCTGCAATCCCGGCAGATGTAATACAATTTTATGCCGTAGCGTTAAGACTCGCCCAAGAATTATCATATTTATACGGAGAGCCGGATCTTTGGGAGGGGAATGCACCGGACAGCGAGAAGGTAACAAATCAGCTTATTTTGTATTGCGGTGTCATGCTTGGAGCGTCCGGAGCCTCTCAGACCGTTAGAGTATTGTCATCACAGCTTGCCAAACAAGCTTTAAAAAAAATACCTCAAAAAGCGCTTACCAAAACTTTTTATTATCCAATCATAAAATCTATAGCTAAGGCATTTGGCGCAAAGATGACAAAGGAGTTATTTGCAAAAGGCGTATCAAAAGCTATTCCTATTATTGGCGGTGTTGTTTCAGGCGGGATAACATTGATAACGATTCGACCTATGGGAATAAGACTTGCAAACACATTGGACAGTGCACATTTTGATTATACTCAGCAGGATTTTGAAAACGACTGGAAAGATATTGTTGAAGAAAACGAAAAGTTTACGGAAGATGAATATGATGCCGTAGTAATAGATGCAACATTCTCAGACAATAAATCGACGGCTGCGGACTCTACATTATCTGCAATGGACGAAATATCTAAAGCAAAGGAACTTTTGGACAGCAACGTAATTTCTGAAAAAGAATTTGCAGAGATAAAACGCAAACTCATTGAAAAAATGTAATAAATTCGGTCTTTGTATTTGATAAGGTTATCCAGAACAAAAAACCTTTCAAACATCATAAATGTCTGAAAGGTTTATAACAACAAAAATCCGGAAACAGAAGTTTCCGGATTTTATGGTCGGAGTGACGGGACTTGAACCCACGGCCTCTACCACCCCAAGGTAGCGCGCTACCAATCTGCGCCACACCCCGAACATTGTTATTATATCACAACAGTTTTCTGCTGTCAAGCGATTTTATTATTTTTTTCGGAAAAATAATTATTATTAACAATTAAGAAAAATATTTCTTTACGGAAACGGCTTTCCCGCATAAGGTTCTGTCTTTTGCAGGAAAGCCGCGCTCCGTCCGGTCTATTCTATGCCAAATTTTGCAAGAGCGTTTTTCATATCCCCGCTTATCGGATCGTCTCCGTTAAAATAATAGTCAATACTCGTTCCGCTGTAGAACATCATTATTTTTACGGTATAAAGATTTTCTCCGAAACTGTAGGAATATATCTCCGTCAGCAGGTCTGCACCCGTGCTTTTTTTGACGCTTTTGAGAATACTGTTCATCTCTTCGGCGTCAAGGACATATTTTTTCGCCTGTTCAAAAACTTCCTTTGACGCGCACTGGAATTCCAGAACGGCTTTTTTGTTTTTTGCTGCCGAAACGGCGCATTTTTTTATAATATCCTTTATGTCACCGGTTTTTTCAGCATATTTTTTGTTTACCTCATAGTAACCTATGGTGTCGTCTTCCGCTGCCGGAACGGTGAAACTGATGTTATCTTCAGTGTGATCTTTTCCGATCTCTTCATCGCTTATCATAAAATAATCGTGCTTTAAATTATCCTTCATATTTCCGACGGGATCGTCCCATGTAACGTCCACATTATACCATTGTCCGTTAAAATAGACCTTGTTCCACATATGCATTTCATCGGTATTGTTGTCGCTGACTTCGCCTATAACGGTAACTGTGCGGATCCCCGCTTTTGCGCATAAATAAGCAAAGGTCTTTGCATATCCGTCGCATTTTG
The DNA here is from genome assembly GCA_947631055.1 of uncultured Clostridia bacterium. GTDB lineage: Bacteria > Bacillota > Clostridia > Oscillospirales > Ruminococcaceae > RGIG8773. Next base: position 5,281 of record CANRJZ010000025.1, read on the forward strand.
CTTTCTTTTTTACGAGCGTTCCGTAAATGTTATCGTTTGATCTGCTTTCCAGATCGTATTCGGCGATACGGATCAATTCATCATGGATAACGCGTATTTTCTTATATTTGCTCATATCTTCGGTAAGCAGGTCAAGTATTTTATCAACTCTTTTTTCGTATGCCGCCGTCATATCGTCATAGGTTTCCTTTGTATATTTATACTCTATGATAAAATCCGCAGACCGCCTTGTAACATTTGCCGCTTCTATTGAAAAAATGTTGAATGTGACCGGATCGTGAAGTATAAGCATTTCCGCGATCATATCAAAATCTTCCTGATCTATGGAAACATTGACAGTCACTTTTTTCTTAAATCCAAGAGCGGCAGCTTTCAGCTCCGTATACGCTTTTTGCGCTTCTTCCGACATCTGGGAATAATAATACGGCGTATCAGGATCGTCGGCTGCTTCCGCATCAATAACGCATATATCAGGACATACGGTCATAAACATAAACGCCATTGTCAGGCACATAAAGGCGGAAATTATCCTTTTTATCATATATGCTTCTCCTTTTCAATAATTTATCTACATTATATCACTTTTTATTAACAAAATCAATATGCGGAGCAAAAAACGCCGATCCGACCGCAAATGCTGTTTTCAGCTATGCTTAAAACACAAAAAACTGCCGTTTTTACGGCAGTTCTGATGATCCGGATAAAATTATGCTGAACGCTTCCTGACAGAGATCCTGTGAAACACTTTTCCTGCTTTTTTCATTCTCGGTATGACCGTTTCCAGCAGACCGCAGTATTTATCCACCAATACTATTACCAAAGTTTCACGGTATCTGGGAACGGCGGTTATATTCAAAGGAAACATATGCTTTTCTATAATATCCTTTTCAAGATCTGAAATATAGAAATTTTCACTGGCATTTTTAAGAGCTGTTCCCGCATGAGTAAAGCCGTGGAGCCGTTCTCCCTTATCGGGTTTGTATGTATGCCAGTCGTAAAGGAAAAGATCATGGAGCAATCCGGCTCTGGCGGCTGCTCTGGCATTCCAGGAAAAAAGACTGCAGATCTTATAATTATAATATGAAACATTCAGACAGTGCTGAAAACACGTTGTGTCGCCATGCTGAATAAAATCATTCATTTTAAGTACAAGTTCATTTTCGAGAAGGTCGGAAACGAAATAATAATAGGTTTTTCCTTTTTCGTCTTTAAGGAGGTCTACCTTTGAGCCTATTGCCTTCAGCATTTTATTACGATCATCTCCTTGACGGTTTATTAAAGATATACTTCTATTATTATACGATATGCCAAAAACAATTTCAAGTGCTTTAAAAATTTTTTAATATAAATTTTATATTATAGTTAAAATTGCTTTCGAGCACATAAAAAGGACGCCTTTCGGCGTCCTTTTTTTTTAAAGCTTCCAAAGTTCTTCGGCATACTGCTTTACGGTCCTGTCAGAAGAGAATTTTCCGCTGCATGCGATGTTCATCCAGCATTTCTTGGAGAATACTTCCCTGTTCTTGTAATCATAAAGCGCCTTTAGCTTGGTATCAACATAACCTTCCAGATCGGCAAGCAGGAAATAATGATCCGGCTTGTGCCAGCTCGTGCCGTTTATAAGCGCATTGAACAGCTCCCCGAACATTCCGGTATCGCCGTCGTTGAACGTTCCGTCTACAAGCGTGTTGATGACTCTCTTTACCCGCTCGTTGGTATAATAGATCTTCTCTTTCGGACGGTAATTTGGTTTGATCTTTTCGATCTCTTCAACTCTTGCGCCGAAGATATATTCATTTTCCCAGCCTGCTTCTTCAACGATCTCTACATTTGCGCCGTCATAAGTTCCGAGCGTTACCGCTCCGTTGAGCATAAATTTCATATTTCCGGTGCCGCTGGCTTCAAGTCCCGCCGTGGATATCTGCTCGGAGATATCTGCCGCCGGAATAAGCTTCTCCGCATAGGAAACATTGTAATTCTGCACGAAAAGAACTTTCAGCTTGTCTTTTGTTTCGGGATCGTTATTTACAAGCTTTGCAACTTCGTTTATATACTTGATTATGCCCTTTGCCCTGCGGTAAGCCGGTGCGGCTTTTGCTCCGAAAATGAAGCAGGTAGGCTGCAAGTCGGGAAGTTTATGGTCTTTTATCTGGAAATACAGATCAACGATAGAAAATGCGTTCAGAAGCTGTCTCTTGTATTCATGCAGTCTCTTTGCCTGTATATCGAACGCCCAATCGGGTGAAAGTTCCACTCCTTCGTGCTTTTTGATATACTCGCAAAGCTGGACTTTCTTTTCCCGTTTTATATCCATAAATCTGTGTATCGTATCCCTGTCGTCAACAAATTTTTTAAGTTCCGCAAGCTTGTCAAGGTCAGTTACCCAATCGCTGCCGATCTTTTCGGTAATAAGCGCGGAAAGTTCGGGGTTGCAAAGGCCCAGCCAGCGGCGGGGAGTAATGCCGTTAGTCTTGTTCTGGAACCTGTCGGGGAATATCTCATACCAGTCCTTGAGAACGTCGTTTTTAAGAATATCCGTATGGAGCTGTGCAACGCCGTTAGTATGCGCCGAAGCAAAGATCGCCATTCTTGCCATATGGATACGTCCGCCCTCGACTATCTTCTTATCTGCGATCTGCTTCTCGGTCTGACCGATGGAGCGGAGATATTTTTCAAGGTGAGCGTCTATCATAAGAACTATTTCATAAACCGTCGGTATAACGCTCCTGAACAGGTCTATGCTCCATTTTTCAAGAGCCTCGCCGAGAACGGTATGATTGGTGTAATTGCAAACCTTGCTTACAATATCAAAAGCTTCTTTAAAGGACATTCCCTCTTTGAACATAAATATCCTTATCAATTCCGGTATAGCTACCGTAGGATGCGTATCATTGAGCTGTATTGCATAGCAGTCAGCAAATTCAGAAAAATCATCGCCGTGAGTTTTCTTATACCTTCTTATAATATCCTGCACCGATGCGGAAACAAAGAAATACTGCTGTTTCAGTCTGAGCCTCAGACCCTTTTCCGTATTGTCGTTAGGATAAAGAACGTTTGAGACAGCTTCCGCAAGGATAGTGCTTTCGCTTGCTTTGATATAATCCTGATCATCAAATGCGCCGAAATCAAAGCCGGAAAGCGGCTCGCTCTGCCAGAGGCGAAGCGTGTTTACTGCTTTTCTGCCATAACCTATAATAGGAACGTCATAAGGAACGGCAAGCACCGACTGATCCGCAAAATCTACCCTTACGGCTTCATTTTCCGCTCTTACGCTCCAGGCGTCGCCGTAATCAAGCCATGCATCGGCTGATTCCTGCTGAAAACCGTTGCCTATAGACTGTTTGAAAAGTCCGTAACGATAACGTATACCGTAACCGTTCAGCGGAATGTCATGAGTCGCTGCGGAATCAAGGAAGCAAGCCGCAAGACGTCCCAGACCGCCGTTTCCGAGAGCTGCGTCCTCGATCTCTTCCAGACAGGCAATATCAACGCCCTGTTCTGCAAGGATCTTCTTTGCTTCATCAAGAAGATCAGCACAGTAAAGATTGTTGAACACGGCGCGTCCCATAAGGAATTCCGCGGAAAGATAATAGGCTCGGCGGCGGCTTTCGCTCCTTTCTTCGGTCTTATCCCAAAGGGGAATGATGTCGTCCATTACCGCTCTTGAGATCGCATTATGGAGCTGCTTAGGAGAGGCATTTTTTATGTCAGTCCTTCCGTCAATGCGAAGATTTTCATTTATTTTCGCAAGAAACTGTTCTTTGTTCATATAAATTGACCGTCCTTTTCAAAATTTATTTTTTATAAGATCCCACCATAGCCGGTGAAAATAAAATCAATTACCATTTTAGCACATTCTTTGTATTTACGCAACTATTTTATGCTGATTTTGTGCAGAATAAACATTTTGATTTTAAAATATTTGTCACGAATATAAATACTTCGATCCTCCCGATATGGGCTGCCCTATTCAGTCTGCGGCGGCAGGACCGTATAGGAAACAAACATCGGCATTACTGTAAAGCAAATAGGTTTACAGTAAAATTCCCCCTTGCAATATTCCGCAATATGTGATATAATAGTTTTAATATCTGCATTTGAAAGGAAGAAACTCCTATGGCGATTGTCGTTGCGGTGGCAAACCAAAAAGGCGGCGTTGGAAAATCCACTACCGTTGTGAACCTTGCCGCTTGCCTGGGTATGAAAAATAAAAAAGTTCTCTGCGTCGATATGGACGCCCAAGGAAATACCACAAGCAGCTTCGGAATAAGAAAAAAAAATCTCGAATCCTCTACATATGACGTTCTGCTTGGTCTGCGCAGGATAAAAGACGCTGTTATAAAAACCGATTTCAAGAACGTCCGGCTCGTTCCGGCGACTTCCGCGCTGGCTGCCGCCGATATAGAACTGATCGAAGTAGACAATATGCAGAAACGAATGAAAATGCAGATCCTTACCTTAAAGGAAGATTACGATTTCATTTTTCTGGACTGTCCCCCGTCGCTTTCGCTCATACCTATAAATGCGCTCTGCGCCTGCGATACGGTGCTGGTCCCGATGACCTGCGAATATTTCGCCCTTGAAGGGCTTTCACAGCTGATGGAATCCGTACGTCTGGTCAAGAACCGATATAATCCTTCGATCGATATAGAAGGCATACTTTTTACTATGTATGACAGCCGTCTCAACCTGACGTCACAGGTCGTGAGCGAAGTAAAAAAACACTTTCCCAACAAAGTATTCAATACCGTGATACCGAGAAATGTCCGCATAAGCGAAGCTCCCAGCTTCGGCAAGCCGGTGATCTACTACGACAGATCCTCCCGCGGCGCACAGGCTTATGAAGATCTTGCAGCAGAATTCCTCAGAAGAAGAAAGACTATAAACGTCAGAGTAAAAACTGACCGATAATATAAAATGTTCCACATGGAACATTTCCTGACAAAAATTTTTTGAAAAAGGAAGGAGTATTAAAATGGCTAAGAAAAAAGCGCTCGGACAAGGACTTGACGCTCTTTTCGGAGATAACGGAAACGCTGACCAGGGCGGCGCAAATTCACTGAGAATGTCGGATATAGAACCAAACAGAGATCAGCCTCGCCGCCATTTTGACGACGCTGCGATCGCCGAACTTGCTGACAGTATCCGCCAGCACGGTCTTATCCAGCCTATAATCGTCCGTCCGTTGGGCGCAGGTTATCAGATAGTTGCCGGCGAACGGCGCTGGAGAGCCTGCCGTATGCTGGGAATGAGCGAGATCCCTGCAATAATCAGGGAATTTACCGACCCGGAAACCGCCCAGATCGCACTTATCGAAAATATCCAGCGTGAGGATCTCAATCCTATTGAAGAAGCTTCCGCGTTCCGCTCGCTTATGGACGAATACAATATGACTCAGGAGGAACTTTCAAAGGCTGTCGGACGGTCCCGTTCCGCTATCGCAAACTCTGTGCGCCTTTTAAATCTGCCGGAAGAAATAATCGAAATGCTCAGGAAACGGGAACTCTCGGCAGGTCAGGCAAAGGCTCTCTCCGCAGCGGAGACCGAAGAGGAAATGATCGCTATTGCTAAAGACGCTTCCGCCGGCAGGATCACTGTGCGCGGCATAGAAAAACTTCTTTCAAAAAGATCCGCCTCATCGGAAAAGGACGATATTCCCGAAAATAATAAAAATCCCGACAAGGAACAGCGCCGGAATATGAATTTCCTTACGGAGATGCAGCTCAGCCTTGAAAATCATCTGCAAAGGAAAGTAAAGATAAGTTCTTCGGACGGTGAAAAAGGCACGATAACGATAGATTTTTACACCAAAGACGAGCTTTCCGAAATTGCGGACAAGCTTACGATGTACTGAAAATAAAATGATAGGCTGCCGGAAAATAATCCGGCAGCCGTTTTTATTTAGTAGGTATCCTTACGATGTATTCTATAAAATCCTCGTCCTGTATCTTTTTTGAATCGGCGTTTATCCCTGCGGCTTTCATCATTTCTATCGCCTTATTTATAGTGTTCACAAATAAACGCACGTCTTTGAATACGGCGCTGCGCTTTTTAAGGCTGGCGGCTTCCCGCTGCTTTTCAAGCATACCGTCTATAAGCATTTCCGATGACGAAACGTTAAGATTTCGCTTATGTATTATTTCCACGGCTTCAAGCTGCTTTTCTTCGGAATCAAGTTTAAGCATCGCTCTTGCATGGCGTTCGGTCAGTCCGTATTCGCAGATCCTTTTTCTTACCTCCGGAGAAATTTTTAATAAACGCAGCTTATTTGCAATAGTAGACTGGGATCTTCCCAGCTTTATTGCGGCGTCCTCCTGCGTCATTCCGTAATAATCTATAAGCTTGGCTATTGCCTCCGCTTCATCAAAAATCGAAAGTTCCTGCCGCTGGATATTTTCTATCAAAGCCATAACGGCGGAATTCCGTCCGGTCATTTCCATAAGAATGCACGGCACGGACGTCATACCCGCAAGCTTTGCCGCCCGCAGACGTCTTTCACCGGCAATAAGTTCAAAATTTTCCTTTCCGACTTCTTTTCTTACAGTAAGAGGCTGCAAAATACCATTCTGCATTATACTTTGCGCAAGCTCTTCCAGACCGTCAAAATCGTGCCTTGGCTGATAGGGATTGGGTTCTATCCTGTTGATGTCGATCTGTATGACTTTATTGACTACTTTTTCTTTAACGAAAATCGGCATTTTTACACTTCCTTTATCGCAGAAATAAAAATAAAAGCTGTCATAAGTTTTCTGACAGCTTTTATTTTACCATATATTTCCTGAATATTAAGTCGAATTTCGTTGCCTGAAAAAATAATATCAAAAAAATTTCTATCCGAGGGCTTTTTTTGATATCTGACTGCTATTCCGAGGATATTTTTCCGGCGTAGGCAATATTTTACTTATTACCGCGAGGATCCTTTTATCTCCGTCGGGGAGAGAATATTCTATTATATCGGAAATTTCACCGCCAAGCAATTTTATTGCTTTCTCTCCTGCTCTGATATCTTCATTCGGGCCTTTAAGCGCGCAGAATATCCCGCCTACTTTTACATACGGCAGGCAATATTCCGCAAGAACAGGCATTGAAGCGACCGCTCTCGCAGCGGAAATATCGAATTTTTCGCGCAGATCTTCCGAATGTCCGCCTGTTTCCGCACGCTCGTGGATACACACGGCGGAAATATCGGTTTTTCTGCAAACTTCTGAAAGAAAATTCACCCGTTTATTCAAACTGTCCAGAAGCGTAAGGTCTATATCCGAACGGTAAATTTTCATAGGTATTCCCGGAAATCCGGCGCCTGTTCCCACATCAATAAGTGAAGCGCCCTGCGGAACGGTCATCATTTTCAAAGGAATTATGCTGTCCAGAAAGTGTTTCAACGCAATTCCCCTTGGGTCGGTTATCCCGGTAAGATTTATTTTTTCGTTCCATTCCGTCAATGTTTCCGCATAGATCCTGAGTTTTTCGTATTTCTCCGGAGAAATTTCTATTCCTTCCGCAGAAAAAATATCCGAAAGCCTGTCATATTCAAGAAACATAAGCTTCCTCCTTTAGAATTGTTCCACGTGAAACATTTTTCCGGCAGATCATTTTGCCTGTCCTGCAAGCCAGATGACCAGCACGCTGACGTCCGCAGGCGAAACGCCGGATATCCTTCCCGCCTGACCGATATTTTCCGGCCGGACACGGTCAAGTTTTTCCTGCGCCTCAAGGGAAAGCCCTTTTATCTGCTTGTAATCAATATCAGCCGGCAGCTTTTTCTCCTCCAGCTTGCGGACGTGTTCGACCTCCATCATCTGGCGGGAAATATATCCTTCGTACTCGATCTGTAAATTTACCTGTTCCTTTACCTCGTAAAAAAGCTCCGGACGGTCATCGTCAAATTCAGCAAGATCTTCATATGATATCTGCGGACGCTTTATAAGTTCGGACATTTTTATTCCGCCGGATATCGGCGCCGTGCCCTTTTTTTCAAGAAGTTCATTAAGTTTTTCGGACGGCGGCAGGGTTTTCCCTTTTACTCTTTTTATCTCATCATTTATAAGCCGCTGCTTTTCAAGGAATTTTTCGTATCTTTCTTCCGAAATGAGACCTACGCGGTATCCTAAGGGAGTAAGCCGTTCATCGGCATTATCCTGCCTCAGTATCAGACGATATTCGCTGCGGGAAGTCATCATACGATAAGGATCGGTACAGCCCTTTATAACCAGATCATCAATGAGCGTTCCGATATAAGACGAAGAACGGGATAAAGTTATGCCTTCCTGCCCTTTGCAGTAACGGGCTGCATTTATTCCGGCAATAAGTCCTTGGGCGGCAGCTTCTTCATATCCGGAAGTGCCGTTGAACTGTCCGGCGCCGTATAAACCGCCGATATTCTTGAATTCAAGAGTGTGCTTCAGATCCTGTGGATCACAGCAATCGTATTCGATAGCATATGCGTTCCGCATTATTTCAACATTTTCAAGTCCTTTTATAGTCCTGAGAAAAGCTATCTGCACATCTTCCGGAAGGGACGATGACATTCCCTGCAAATAATATTCGTCCGTTTCAAGTCCCATCGGCTCGATAAAAAGCTGATGACGGGCGCGGTCCGCAAACCGTACTATTTTATCTTCGATTGAAGGGCAATACCTCGGACCAACGCCTTCTATCCTGCCGGAATACATAGGTGAACGGCTGATATTTTCCCTTATGACCTTATGAGTTTCTTCATTTGTATATGCAATATAGCAGGAAACGACATTTTTTAAGCCGTTCCTGTCCGTTTCAAAGGAAAAAGGCTGTATATCCTCATCGCCGTTCTGCTTTTCCAGCAAGTCAAAGTTTATAGATCTTCTATGGACTCTGCTCGGTGTCCCCGTCTTGAATCTGCGGAGTTTTACTCCGATACTTTTCAGGCTGTCGGAAAGTCCTCTTGAAGGCAGAGTAGAATCAGGACCGCTCTCATATGAAACGTCTCCGACGTGTATAAGACCTTTCAGATAAGTACCTGTTGCGATTATTGCGGCTTTTACTTTATATTCTCCGCCTAAAGCAGTTACAACGGAAACGACTTTTTCGTTTTCTGTACGGATCTCAGTAACTTCCGCCTGTTTCAGATCAAGTCCTTCCTGCATTTCGCAGATATGCTTCATATGATTATGGTATTTTACCCTGTCCGCCTGAACGCGGAGGCTATGGACGGCAGGGCCTTTTCCGCGGTTAAGCATACGGCTTTGAATAAAACAAGCGTCAGCTGCCTTTCCCATTTCGCCGCCGAGCGCGTCTATTTCGCGGACAAGATGACCTTTTGCCGTTCCTCCTATAGAAGGATTGCATGGCATATTTGCAATATTATCAAGGGATATCGTAAAAAGCACCGTCCTTGCGCCGAGCCTTGCGGCCGCAAGAGCAGCTTCAACGCCCGCATGACCTGCGCCGATCACAGCCACGTCGTAAGAATCTATATAATAACTCATAAAAAGATCCTTTCTGCCGAAATTGTTCCACATGGAACATTTTTATTATTTTCCGGAATTATTCATGGAAACTATCCTGCTGAAAGGAAAACCAAGATAATTCTTCATCATTCTTATATATTCGTGAGGTCCAACATTCCCGCCTGTGCCCATAACATCATAAATCACATTTCCTTCTTTTATGGTGCGGTCAAGCGGCGCCAGTCCGTTATTGATATAAAACTGCCTGCGCTTCAGCCGTTCGGGATAGTTTTCAGCCGTCTCATCAAGCTGTTCAAGTGCAAGGAAAAACCTGTTCCCGTAATATTTCATTTTAAGAACGCTCAGTGCCTTGCTTCCAAGCCCGCGTCCCCTTTTTTCTTCCGAAACTGCAAGATAAAATAAATATGTAAGGTCATCTTCCGTTATGGCATAAGCAAATCCAAACCATTCGCCGTCTGCATAAAGAGACCAGAAATCAACGCCTTTCCGTCCGGATCTTCGTAAAAGCATAAACATAGGCGCTCTTTCATCATCGGGAAAAGCCGTGCAATAAAGTTTTTTTATTCTTTCAACGTCTTCGCTGAAAATATTTACCCTCTTCAGACTGATTTTCATAAAACATCTTCCTTCTAAAAGATCAAAATATTATTTTCCAACACAGAAACGGGAAAAGACCTCGTTTACCACGGCTTCCGACGCCCTTTCACCGGTAAGTTCCAGCAAAAAGTTTTCTCCCTCATCAATAAGGATATTTACGGCGTCAAAAGTAGCTCCCGAAGCAAGCGCGCATATTGCCTCGGAAAAAGAATTCTTTGCTTTTTCGGCACAGGCTCTCTGACGTTCATTAACTATCATCCCTGCGTCCGGAACAATATCGCCAAGCTTATATATCTTTTCTACGGCTTCGGCAAGCTTTTCAGCTCCCTCTCCGCTTCCGGCGGATAATATGACGCATTCTTTGAAATTATCAGAAATTGACTGAAAATCAAATTTCTGATCCAGATCGGATTTGTTCAGAACGGCAATTGCATTTTTCCCCTTGCAGCTTTCCGCAATAGAGATATCTTCTTCGGAAATTTCGGCTCCGAGGTCAAATACCGCCAGTATCATTTCCGCCGTTCCAAGTTTTTTCTTAGCAAGTTTTACTCCTTCATTTTCTACTATATCATTAGTAAAATGTATTCCTGCCGTATCCGAAAGACGAAGAACTATATCCCCCAATCTGACGGATTCTTCAACGATATCTCTTGTAGTTCCGGCAATTTCGGTAACAATGCTTCTTTCACAGCCCGAAAGCAAATTCATAAGCGTGCTCTTGCCAACGTTCGGTTTTCCGACTATTACCGTATCAATGCCTTTTCTTAGTATTTTCCCGCTGTCATAAGATGACAGAAGTTCATCAAGCTGTTTATTTGCGTAGCATAAAGTATCATTAATTTCCTCATTAGTAACGGCAGGTATGTCATCTTCGGGATAATCTACCCACGCAGCCAATGAACCAAGAAGCCGGAGAACACGGTCCGAAACGGTTTTGATCCGCCTGAAAAGAGCGCCTTCTTTAAGCGCCGACGCACAGCAGAGCTCTGCTTTTCCGCCCGCAGATATGATATCCATAACACCTTCCGCTTGGGTAAGGCTCATTTTTCCGTTGAGAAAAGCTCTTTTTGTGAATTCGCCTGCTTCGGCAGGTTCGGCGCCTTCCGAAAGAATGAGCCGGAGTATCTGCTCGGTGATAAAAATGCCTCCATGACAGGAAATTTCGGCAACATCTTCTCCCGTATAGGAATTAGGCGCTCGGAAAACCGTCAATATCCCATCGTCAAGGACCGTATCCCCATCGCATATATTTCCGTAAGCGCAGGTATAGCCGTTCATTTCGGACGGTCTTTTGTTTTTTGAGGAAGGAAAAAATACTTTTTCAGCCACTGTAAGCGCATTTTCACCCGATATCCTTATAACGGATATCCCTCCTGCCGCGTGCGGCGTAGAAATTGCAGCGATCGTTGACATTATCATTCTCCTATAAAAAATCGGGAACGACGTTCATTCGCCGTTCCCGCCGTAATTTCAGCAATTATTATATATCTATCTTTCCGTAGAGGTCTCCCTCTATCATTGAATCTTCCGGCTTAGGACGCTTATAATCCTTTTCAAAGGAAGTTTTCATCATATCCATAGAACGCGGCGTATACTCGCTGGGATCCTTATCTCTGCGTGGTTTTCTGTCGCCCTTGTAACCGCCGTTATATCCTCCTCTGCGGTTATTATTATCGTGATGACGAGGATTTGTAGAAGATATTACTACCTTGCGGAAGGGCTCATCTCCTACGCTTTTTGACGTAACGCCTTCTATATTTGCGATAGTGGAATGAATTATCCTTCTCTCATACGGGTTCATCGGCTCAAGGGACGATGTTCTTCCGGTACGTATTACCGTCTTTGCGATCTTTTCAGCAAGTTCTTCAAGAATTACCTTTCTTTTTTCACGATATCCGCAGCAGTCCACCGTAATGCGGTAGTATTCCTTATCTCCGCGGTTTGCAGCCATTGAAGCAAGATACTGTATCGCGTCAAGAGTTTCGCCTCTTCTGCCGATAACGGCTCCGGTAGTATCTCCGACGATATCAATTACAGCGCCTTCATCGTTTTCGGTAACTGTAATATCGCTGTCAATGTTCATATTTTTGAGGATATTTCTGATATAATTTCCTGCGGCGTCTCCCTTTGATGTTTCATAAACGGCTTCTACCTTTGCTTCGCCCTTGACTTTTCCGAAAAGTCCTTTTTTAGGTTCTTCGATAACATTGAAAGTTATTCTGCTTTCGTCGATGCCGAATTCAGCGGCAGCCATAGCCTTAGCTTCCTCTATGGACTTTGCGGTAAAAACGTTTCTTTTTTCTGACATACTGACCTTCCTCTCTATTTTAGAGCCGGATCGTATTTCCGGCAAATTTAGTCTTCATCGTCGTCGATAAATTCATCTCCGTATTTTTCAGCCTGTCTGCGGCGCGCTTCACGGATAAGCATTCTCTCATATTCTTTTTGTTTAGCCTTGGAAATTTTCATTTCAGGACTTTCTTCTTTATTCACGCCGGAAGTGGCTATTTTTCCGGAAGACTGATTTCCGCCGTTCTGAGCAGCCATTTCGTCCAGCATACGCTGATACATATTGGGACGGTTTTTCTTTTTGCGTTTCTGATTATCCTTTTCAACAAGAGCTGCAACATACTCCGGTGTATAAACTTTATAAAGTATTACAGATTGTATAAGACTGAAGAAGGACGACATAGTCCAGTAGAAGCCTATTCCGGCAGGATATTTGAAAGCGATCCACACCGAAAACAGGGGCATAATATAAAACATAATGTTCATACCTGCCATAC
>CANRJZ010000026.1 GCA_947631055.1 uncultured Clostridia bacterium
GGCTGTTTTGAATACAGACCGGGCGCCGCTCTTTGCAGTCTTTTTCTTGCAGATGAGATAAACCGTACCTCCAGCAAGACTCAAAGCGCGCTCCTTGAAGCAATGGAAGAAGGCTCCGTCACCGTAGACGGCGTTACTCACAAGCTGCCGAACCCATTTATAGTGATCGCTACACAAAACCCTATAGGTTCGGTCGGAACTCAGACCCTTCCGGAATCTCAGCTTGACAGGTTCATAGTCCGCCTCTCAATGGGATATCCTGACATAGAAAGCGAAGTATCAATCCTGAGATCAAAAGAAAGCGCCGGCAGACCGGAAGATATCCGTCCCGTGGCAAAAGCCGAAGATATCCTGACTATGCAGAAAGCCGCCGAAGAAGTTTTTGCCGACGATAAAATATATCGGTACATCGCCTCGATATCGGCTGCCACCCGCTCACACCCGCAGATAAAGCTCGGTCTGAGTCCGAGAGGCAGCGTTGCTCTTTCATCAATGGCCAAAGCCGCCGCACTTCTCGGAGGAAGAAATTATGTGATACCGGAAGATGTAAAATTCATACTTAACGACGTAGCGGAACACAGGATATTGCTTACGCCCAAAGCAAAAGCCGCAGGCGCATCGGTAAGAGACGTGCTGCATGACATAAGCGCCCGCACCCCGTCGCCTAAAATATAAGTATTTCAAAAACTTGTACCGCAGGGCTGAACGTATTCCCGTATCATAAGCGGATAGGAAAGGAGGAATAAAGTTGCAGGTCACATATATCATATTGCTGATAATGATATTCATTTTCCACATATTGTATAAGGGAGACCTTTCCTTTATTCTTCTTGCGTTTCTTATCGCGCTCCCGCTGCTGATGTTCATACTGTTGATAATACAGACAGCCGGACTGAAGATCTCGGTGGGCCGTTCCTCCGGAACGGCGGAACGAGGCAAGCCGGAGGCAATAAAAATATTCCTTGAAAACCATTCGTTCATTCCCATTTCGGCATGCCGCCTGACCTTCAGGTACAAAAGCTTTTTTCCTCCGGACAAGCCGGTATATGAAAAATATAACGTAACGGTACCGGTAAGCCAGCGCTCAAAGGAAGCCGTAACCGTAAATATCACTCCGAAGCACTGCGGATATATAGACATATCATTGACAAGAGCATCGGTATATGACATCATAGGTCTTACTTTTCTGTTCAAAAGAATAGATCTTCACGACAGGATCACCGTTCTTCCAAACGTATACCCATTCAATGCCGGAATGGAACGCAGCTTTTCCTGCAACACCGAAGGAGATTCCTTTTCACAGACAAGAGCCGGAGACGATCCTTCCGAGATATTTGAACTGCGCGGATACCGTAACGGAGACAGTATGAACCGCATACATTGGAAACTCAGCAGCAGAGGAGAAGAATTTATAGTAAAAGAACTTTCCCAGCCGATAAGCAGCAGGATACTAATTCTCTGCGACGCCGGATCGTGCAGGACGTCCAATGATACAGACAGCGTATTTGATATGATCGCTACGTTATCATCCTTTCTTGTTAATATACAGGCAGCACATACTATTGCAGCTCCGTCGGAATACGGTTCTCTTTCAGTTTTTGAGATCTCCGGTCAGGAGGCTCTCATTTCGGCAATAGCGGAAATGTGCAGCGATCCTGCATCTTTTTCGGAACTTTTTACCGACGAAAAGTATTTTTCCGGCGTAGCTGAACTCATAAGAAAAGGATTTTCCCACATAATAGTTGTTTCTGCAAACGACAGCAAGCCTTTCATCAGCGAACTTTCCGGAATGTGCGGAGAAACGCTCATCACCGTATTATGCACTTCATACACACCGGATCCCGATGATAAGAACGAACCTATGTACGCAGAAATAATTTACTCTTCCGCAGAAGAACTTGACGAGAAGATACGCGAATATTATTCGGAAAAATATCCTTACAAATAACATACTAAAGATCAAGCGCCGCTTATTGAAAAAAATTCCGGAAAGGAGGAAACACCGTGAACGATCAGTCCGGATCGGCAGTCCATATATCGGCAAGCCTTAAAGTGTCGAGAAAACACCATACAAGTATCGCTCCTTTTGCAATAAAAACGGCTGTTGTGCTGATAAGCTGCACGGGATCCGTGTTATCCTTTCTTTCCTGCTTTGATATGCCGGCAAGCAAGATCGCCGCAGCTGTCGCCTCCGTGATATCCTGCGCCGTATTTATGCTTGCGCTCAATATGAAAAAAGAAGCAAGAGCCGTTGCTGCTCCGGCAGTTTCGGCGGTATTCCTGCTTGCGACCTTTCTGCTGCGCAGCAGCATATGCGCCGGACTTGCCAATGCGCTGAACATCTACCTTGCAAGGATACGGGCGGAATTCCGGAAAGAGCCGTTTATCCCTATTGCCGAGCCGGAACTTTCCGCACGCCATACCACGATATTTTTCTGCTTTGCAGCAGTTTTTATGTGCCTTCTGACGGCATATTTCGTTTCAAAAGAATGGTACGCGATCGGACTTTGCATACCGCCGCTTATCCTGCCGATATTGGCGCTCATGTTCGGACTTGAGCCAAACTATATCGCATTTTCAATGGTGATCGCCGGCTGCGCCGCAGCTATCGCTCTTGAAATAAGTTCCGAAGAAAAAAGCAGTTCCGGACGGTACAGATACGCTTCATCTTTCAGCGGTCTTGCCGCCGCGGCAGCAGCATTATTATGTTTTTTTGCCGTTGCCGCTATAGTCAGAATATCCGATTATAAGCGTCCGGAAAAGATAGACAAGTTATATAACGGCATAACGGGATACATCGAAAGAGGAGAAATGAAAAATATTTTCGAGGAAGTCGTTACCTTCGTTGCCAGAGACACGGGACGCACCGGCGCGATAGATCACGGAAAACTCGGTGAATTTGACGATATATATTTCAACGGCAAGACCGTACTGAAAGTAACTATGCCAAGACCCGAAGGAACATTCTATCTGCGGGGATTTATAGGCTCGGAATATACGGGCGACCGCTGGCTGCCGCTTTCCTCGGCAAAACTGGACAGACTTGAAGAAATATCGGCAGGATTTGAAACGGAAGGTCTTTCTACCCTGCTGTTTGACAGTTACAGTCTCAAATATACCGGAACTTCCATGCCAAGATACAGTTTTTCGGTGCAGAACGTTGCCGCCGGAAATGATTATCTTTATATGCCTTACAGCCTTGTTCCGGAAAGCGTTTCAAGATACAACCTTGAGACAGGCGGAGGCTTTGCAGGCGGAGAAAGCAGCTATTTCGGACAATTCTACGACCCGTCGGACAATTACGGATATCAGGGACTTTTCCGTATGAGATGGAATATTTCGCCTTCAATGGCCGATGACGAGGCTGCCTACAGGAATTTTGTATATGAAAATTACCTTGACCTTCCGGAGGAACATCAGCGCCTTGACGAAATATTCAACGATGATTATTATAACTACATCACCGCAGAAAATATCCTGACAGGAAAAAGCACTCTCGATGAAATGACAGTTTTCAGCCGCAAGCTTTATTATATAAAAAGCTGGCTCAGGAACAACTGCGAATACAGTCTCAGCGCGGGAAAACTTCCCAACGGGCAGGATTTTGTGGACCGTTTCCTTGAGACAAAAAAGGGAAGCTGCTCCCATTTTGCAACGACCGCAGTTATGATGTGCAGATATTCAGGCATACCTGCAAGATATGTTGAAGGGTATATTATAAAACCGTCGTCGGATTTTCCGGCGGGATCGGAAAAAGGCGATATAGAGACCATAGAAATCACCGATTCACGCGCACATGCATGGGCAGAAATTTACATTGACGGCTTTGGATGGTATCCTATGGAATTTACCTCCGGATATGGAAATGTCCGCACTGCTGTTCCTACCGAAACACTTGCTACGGAAACCGTATCCGAAACAACGCTGTCTTCCGAAGAAGAGACCTCAGAGCCTTACACTGCCGAAAGCAGCGCTCCCTCTCCCAATGCGAATGTGCATACTACAGCCGCCTCACAGGAAAATACCGCTCAAATTTCCGAACCTGCGGAAACGTCAGCTGCCGTAACGTCTGTTCCGGAAACGCCGGAAGAAACCGCTTTGCCTGCTGACGATCAAAGCAAGCCTTCGGTCGGTTTTGGCATATTCGGCATAAAAGGCGGCAAAAAAGTGGATATATATTATGACCTTACGGGAGTATCAATACTGTTACTTGTTATTATTGCAATACCGACTGTTTTGATATTAAGAAGGCGTATCTGTCTGATGCTTTACAGCAAAAAATGTTCTTCCGGAAAAAAGCAGGCTGTCAATGCGGCTTACAGAAAATTCCGCCTTATAACAAGTCTTATGGGACTTCCCGAACAGGGAGAAATGGGGTATCTCGAATATGCAAAAATGCTTTCCGAACGCTCTCCCCTGCTTGCGGACGGTACTGCCGACACGGTAATAACAGCAGCTCTGAAAGCGTCTTTCGGCGGCAGACAGCTCACCTCCGAAGAAGCTCACGAAGCGGTGATAGCTGTCACCAGTCTTTCAAAAAGATATTGCGCGTCACTGTCCAAGTGGGAAAAATTCAAAGCAAAATATATTTACTGTATCCAATAAACACTTATTATGACTTAGCTATATCAAACAATATCATCATTAAAAAGGAGGAAAATTTATGGCAAACCCCTATCTTCCCAATTGGGAATATATTCCCGACGGTGAACCGCGTGTTTTCGGCGACAGGATATATGTCTACGGTTCGCACGACAATGCCGGTTCGGACAAATTCTGCGACTATGTTCTTAAATGCTGGAGCGCACCCGTGAACGATCTTGATAACTGGGTGTGCCACGGAGACATTTTCCGTACGCAAGCTACCCGCGACTACCCTGCCGACACCGACTGGACAGACGAAAAATGCCAGCTTTATGCTCCCGACGTAGTGGAAAAAGACGGAAAGTATTACCTATATGCCTATATTGTAAATGCAAAAGGCTGCGTTGCGGTAAGCGACCGCCCCGAAGGACCTTTCCGGCTGCTTTCCAAATACAAATATACCATTCCGGACGAAATATGCTGCAACGGTTGGTTCATAGATCCCGGCGTACTTGTAGATGATGACGGCAGGACTTATATATACTGCGGATTTGAACGTTCCTTTATGGCGGAGATCAACAGTGAAAATATGTACGAGATCCTTGACGGGACCTGCATCGAACACTTTATTCCCTGTGAAGAACGTCCTGAGTACGGTCTCAGCGAACACGACGCGCTTTTCTTTGAAGCCTGCTCTCCCCGCAAAGTCAACGGAACATATTATATGATATACTCACCGCTGCGCGGAAGCCGCCTTGCATACGCTACATCAGACAGTCCGACAGGACCTTTCAGATACCGCGGCTATATTATCGACAACGGCGTTGATTATCCCGGAGGGAACGACCACGGTTCAATTGCAAATATAAACGGTCAATGGTACATATTCTACCACCGCATGACAAACGGAACGATAATGTCCCGACGCGGCTGTGTGGAAAAAATAGAGATCCTTCCCGACGGGACTATACCGCCAGTTGAAATGACTTCACTGGGTTTTGCGGATCATCTGGATCCATATAAGATAACCGCCGCAGATATTGCCTGCGTCCTCAAAGGCGGGGCGTTCGTTGCCGAAAAGAATGTCTTTGAACGCGTTATTACAAATATTTACGACGGCTCCGTAATAGGTTACAAATATTTCGATTTCGGGGACGATCACGGCAGCAGGACAATGGATCTTTCTTTGGAAACCATGGGCTGCGGCTGCGATTGTCAGCTCCATATCCTCATTGACGGCGAAAACGGAGAAGAGATCGGCGTTTGTGACATAGGCAGGAACGGCGGCATTATCACCACTGCCGTAAAAGCTGTTACAGAGCGTCATTCGGTTTTCTTCAGAATTACCACCGATCACGCCGACGACTGGACGGGCGAACCGTTCAGGAACAGATGCCTTTTTGAACTGAAAAATTTTGTATTTATGAAATGAAAAATGCCTCTCCGGAAAATTACGGAGAGGCATTTATATTTCAGATCATATCTTATTCTGCCTTGCCTTTGCAGAAACTGTCTATATAACGGTCAATGCAGTGTTCAATAATGGAAATAGCTTCTTCTCTGCCCTTCATTTCGTCTATAACGGTCTCCTTGCCTTCAAGGGATTTATATACCGAAAAGAAGTGGGACATTTCATCAAAAACATGTTTCGGAAGTTCGCTGATATCCTTATATGTATTATAAGTCGGATCATTGAACGGTATTGCTATTATCTTATCATCGCGCGCTCCGTTATCAAGCATGGAAATTACCCCTATAGGATAACATTTTACCAGTGCCAGCGAACAGATCGGCTCGGAACATAGCACAAGAACGTCAAGCGGATCGCCGTCCTCGGCATATGTTCTCGGAATAAATCCGTAATTTGCCGGATAGTGCGTGGAAGTATACAGAACTCTGTCAAGCATAAGAAATCCCGTTTTCTTGTCAAGTTCATACTTCATTTTGCTGCCTTTTCCTATCTCGATAACGGCAAAAAAGCTGTCCTTTGTGATCCTGTTGGGTGAAATATCATGCCAGATGTTCATAATCAATTTTCCTTTCTTTTCCTGTAAGTTTTTTCGGTCTCGCCGATTATATACAAAGGACGTTTCTTCACTTCAAGATACGTCTTTGCAATATACTGTCCCAGCACGCCTATGCAGAAAAGCTGTATCCCCCCGATAAGACACACCAGTGTTATGATAAGTGAGTCGCCCCACATTTCATCTCCGCAGATCAGGATCTTTACCGCCATTGCCACCGCAAGGATAATAAATATAAATCCCATAACGACTGCCATATTTAACGGCGCCGTTGAAAAGGCAAATATTCCTTCAAATGAATATTTCAGCAGCTTACGGAAATTCCATGTGGTCTTTCCTGCCGCACGCTCGGTATTTTCCACTTCGATATATTTTGTATTAAATCCTACCCAACTGAAAATTCCCTTTGAAAATCTGTTGTATTCCTGCATTGACAGGATAGCGTCCACCATTTGTCTCGTCATAAAACGGTAATCCTGCGCGCCGTCAACTATCTGTGTCTGAGAAATTTTATTTATTACCTTATAGAAGCTTCTTGAAAAAAACGACAGCAGTTTTGGCTCGCCTTTTCGGGAGATGCGTCTTGTTCCCGCACAATCGTATTCGCCGTCCTTGACGTATTCGTACATCTGCGGTATGAGCTTCGGCGGGTGCTGCAAGTCGGCGTCAAGAATCACCGCATAATCGCCTTTGCAGTTTTCCAGACCCGCAAACATTCCTGCTTCTTTTCCGAAATTCCTGCTGAATGAAATATACCTGAATCTGCTGTCGTCCTCAGAAAAGGTCCTTAAAAGTTTGAGAGTATCATCTTTTGAGCCGTCATTTATAAACAGGAATTCAAACATCAGGTGCGGATATTTTTCCACCATACCGTCTGTGACCTTCAATATTTCATTCCTGAACATCGGCAGGACTTCCTGCTCGTTGTAACAGGGAACAATTATAGAGATCATCTCTTTTTCCATTTCCTGAAGTCACCTTTCGATCTTTACTCCACAGTTACCGATTTTGCAAGATTTCTCGGTTTGTCAACGTCGCAGCCGCGCTGTACGGCCGTATAATATGCAATAAGCTGCATTGCCGCAGATGAAACGAGCGGCAGGAAAATATCGTCTGCATCGGGAAGTCCGACTTTATAGTCTGCGCAGTCCTCGTCGATTTTTTCTGAACTGCGGCATATTATTATGACCTTAGCGCCGCGGCTTTTTACCGTTCTGACGTTCGATATCATTTTTTCTTTAAGAGCGTTCTGCGTCATTACGGCAATTACCGGAGTACCTTCTTCGATAAGGGAGATCGTTCCATGCTTGAGTTCTCCCGCCGCATAGGCTTCACTGTGGATATAGGATATTTCCTTTAATTTAAGTGAACCCTCCATGCTCAGCGCATTATCGAGTCCCCTGCCTATGTAAAGCAAACTGTCGGCATTGAAAATTTTAGAAGCGGCAAACTGATACTGTGACATATCTTCAAGACATTCGCTTATTTTTTCGGGGACTTCAAGCAGTCCCTTTACAAGTTCCCTGCAACGTGAGCCGTCAATTTTTCCCCGTACATAGGCTATCTGGAAAGCAAACAGATACATAAATGCCGTCTGTACTGCGTAAGCCTTCGTTGAACATACTGATATTTCGGGACCGGCATTAGTATATATCACCATATCTGCTTCTCTTGCTATCGAGGAGCCTACCACGTTCACTATTGCAAGCGTATCCGCGCCTTTTGCCTTGGAAAGTTTCAGCGCTTCAAGAGTATCTGCCGTTTCACCCGACTGTGAAACTATTACCGCCAGATCTCCCTCAGCGACCAGCGGATCCCTGTATCTGAATTCAGAAGCTATATCGACGATGACCGGTGTTCTTGCGACAGCTTCAATAAGATATTTTCCTGCCATTCCCGCATGCATTGCCGAGCCGCAGCCGACTATAAAAATATGCTTGTAGCTGCGCAGTTTTTCATCTGTAAGACCGCATTCGGAAAAATCAGGCATACCGTCTTTTACTCTCGGAGAGATAGTATTTCTTATAGCGTCGGGCTGTTCGTGTATCTCTTTGAGCATAAAATGCTCATATCCACCTTTCTGAGCGGATTCAACGTCCCATTCAGCCGTAAGCAGTTCCTTTTCAACAGGTTCGCCGTGAAGATCCGTAAAATGTATCCCGCTGCCGTCCAGCATTGCTATCTCGCCGCGTTCAAGGCAGTAATATTCTCTGGTATATTCAAGGATAGCGGTCATATCCGAAGCGATAAAGCTTTCACCGTTTCCTTTTCCCACTATAAGCGGGCTGTCTTTTCTCACGGCATAAATAGTATTTTTATGATCCTTGAAAATTATTCCGAGAGCATAAGCTCCCTCAATAACGCCTATGACTCTTTCTATAGCTTTTATAGGGTCGCCTTTATAATAATGATCGAGAAGTTTAGCTACTGTCTCAGTATCCGTTTCGCTTTCAAATTCATATCCCTTGCCTATAAGAAAACTCTTTATTTCACGGTAATTTTCTATTATCCCGTTATGCACTATCGAGATGCGCTCGTTGCCTATCGGGTGGGAATTAACATCGGAAGGCTCTCCGTGAGTTGCCCATCTTGTATGACCTATGCCGCATACGGCGTTAAGAGGAGGTTCTTTTTTAAGTTTTTCCTCCAGTCCCTCTCTTATTTTTCCTTTTGCCTTGACAGTTTTTATCTTTTCGTTTTCAAAGACCGCAATACCTGCGGAATCATATCCTCTGTATTCCAGATTTTTCAAAGCTTTAACAAGAATATCCGCACAGGCGCGTTTTCCGACAAAGCCGACAACACCGCACATATATAAAGCTCCTTTCGGAAATCATATTTCATAGATATTATACTGTAATATTCTCTTTTAAAGAACGCACAGACATAGTTTGAAAAAACTTTCCGCAATTATGCAAGCACTGCGGAATATTCCTGTGCCGATCTGCTTAAATATATCTTTAGGGAATGTTCTTTACAGAACATTCCCCGACAGATCAAAATTTATTTTGTACCGAATATCCTGTCACCCGCATCTCCCATTCCGGGAACGATATAAAGCTTTTCATCAAGGCCTTCGTCCACAGCTCCGCAGTATATCTCAACTTCAGGATAGGACTTATGAACAGCTTCGATACCTTCGGGACAAGCTATTATGCACATCACCTTGATATTCTTTACTCCCGACTTTCTGAGAATGTCTATGGTCCTGACCATTGTTCCGCCTGTAGCAAGCATAACATCTGTAACGATAACGTCTCTTTCCGCGATATCAAAAGGAAGTTTGCAGTAATAATCCACGGCATTCTTTGTTTCCGGATCGCGGAAAATGCCGATATGACCTATTTTAGCTGCGGGGACGAGCTTGACTGCGCCTTCCACCATTCCGAGACCTGCTCTTAGAACGGGTACAAAAGCAAGTTTTCTGCCGGATATGACTTTTGTTCTGGCTATTGCCACAGGAGTCTGCACTTCGACCGTTTTAAGAGGAAGATCCCTTGTAGCCTCATAGCACATAAGCATAGCCGTTTCCGAAACCAGTTCCCTGAATTCCTTTGCTCCCGTATTTATATCTCTCATAAGGGATATTTTATGCTGTACCAGTGGATGTTCAAGAATTATCACATTGTTCATGCTATTCATATATATCTTTCCTTTCAGCTGTTTTCTAAAGAAGTTATCTGATCTACTCTGCGCTGATGCCTTCCGCCTTCAAACGATGTATTGAGAAATGTTTCAACTATTTCAAGAGCCACTCCGGTGCCCGTTACTCTTCCGCCTATACAAAGAACGTTGGCGTCATTATGGAGCCTTGTATATTTTGCGGTATATGTATCCGTACATACCGCCGCACGTATGCCTTTTATCTTATTGGCTGCCATTGAAATACCTATCCCTGTGCCGCATATCAGTATAGCCAGATCGGCGTTTCCCGAAACGATACGTTCGCATACTTCCTTTGCGACCAGCGGATAATCGCAGCTTTCGCCTTCCATACAGCCGAATTCAAGATAAGGTATATTTTTGTCATAGAGCCATGCCGTTATTTCTTTTTTCAGCTGATATCCGGCATGATCGCTTCCTATTGCTATCATATAACAACCTCCGTAAACCAAACTTCTTACAATATTACATATCATTATATCACAAAAAAGCCGTTTTTTCAAGGCTTTCCGGTAAATTTTCAGCCTTGCAGATCTTTCTCCGCTTTGGTTATCTGAAGATATGCCGCTTCAAGCTCATCGGGAGTACCCATTTTTCTTCCGAAAGCGGCAAAACAAAGACTTGACGCCAGCTGTAATTTTAAATGCGGCGGTGCAATAATATATCTTTCTCCGGAAAATCTATCCGCCGCATCGCCTGCTATCACAATATCGCCTGTTTCCGCTTCCAGCAGCTTATTCAAATCGTTCTCGGACAATATCCCGTCGTCGGTCATCCGCGTTATATTTTCCCCGTCAGAACGAAAAACAGCACAGTAGACCAGATCGAGCCTCGCCGCCATTACAGAGCATATTATTCCCCTGTGCATACGGACATTATATGCCAGTGATTCAAGCGTGGATATGCCTATGCATGGTTTGTCAAGCGAAAAGCATATCGCCTTTACGGAAGCTATCCCTATCCTCAGACCTGTGTAAGAACCGGGGCCTGCCGAAACAGCTATGCCGTCCACATCGGAAAGCTCCAAGCCGGCATTTTTCAGAACATCGCCGCATATAGGGAGAATGACCTGCGAATGAGTCGCTTTGGTATAGACCGTTGTCTGGGCAAGAACCGAATTTTCAGTACATACAGCTGCGGAAGCCGTTTTACCTGACGTTTCGATCCCAAGCAGAATCAAATCTTTCATCTCCCTCTAAAAAAATATTTCTTTCATTTTCTCCGGAATATTCGATCGTGACAGTTATGGTTTTTTCCGGAAGACAGTCTGCAATATTTTCGGACCACTCGCATACAATAACGCTGTCTCCGGACATATAATCATAAAATCCGGTAGTTTCCAATGCTTCGGGATCCATTATCCTGTACATATCAAAATGATACATTACCTTTTCGCCATTCCGGTATTCGTTTACCAGCGCAAAAGTAGGTGAATGGACTTCATCCGGCAGACCCATTCCGACCGCAAGACCTCTCGTAAATGTAGTTTTTCCTGCGCCAAGTCCGCCTTTATATGCTATCACGTCTCCCCCATGAAGGAGCGCGCCTATTTTTTCGGCGGCAGCGATCGTTTCATCGGCAGAATTTGTGTGGATAGTTATCATTTTATTTCCTCAAACATTATCAGGTATTTACGTTGATTATTCTGAAGCTCTCGCACAGGAAATTTATATTCCCTATTTCATGCGAGCTTACTCTATATCCTGTTATATCGCCGTCTCCGCCTCTTTTTATCTTCAGCACCGACAGATCCGTCAGCGGTGTTTTTACTCCGTTGCAGCATATGCTGAATTCCGAGACATTTTCAAAGATAATATCAGCGGAGAACCCCGAAGTTCCGCTTACATAAAATGTCATCATAAGGCAAGGGACCATTTCGCCGCGGCTGTTGATCGCACTGTAATATCTTATATCTCCGAAGAAATCGAAATTTTCCCAGTAAAAATCGGGAGCGATATCGCTTATCTGCTCAATACCGTATATTTCTTTGAAATTTCTTCTTATGCGGCAGTTATCTTCCGGAAGGACCATCTTCTTCCACATACCGCGTGTATGTCTTTCAAAGCCCTGTTTTTCATACCATCTGATAAGACTGTCCTCACAGAACAGCTGTACATTAAGCTTGTTTTCGCCGGACTGACAATGATAAACAAGACGGGTAACGATCTGCTCCCCTATCCCTTGACGCCTGTAATCGGGGCGGACGCATATACCGCTCATTACTGCGGCTGTAAGTCCGTCCGAGGCTACCCTGCCGAGACCTACAAGGGTATCGCCGTCGTAAGCATACACGGAATAGAAGCTGTTATGTTCCGTGCGCTCTATATCGGCGTCGGTATAACCTTCAAGACCATACCATTGAAGAGCCTTATAAAGCTCTATAACATCATGGTCGTCACGCGTTCCGGAAAAATATTCAATTTCCATACTTATACCCCCTTCGTCAGGAAATGATCTTTGTTCCCTCATTATCTATGTGCATTTCCTTGACCTGCCACTCCGTAAGTCCCATTCTGTCAAGGGCAAATCTCATTTTTCCGCAGAAAAATTCATTATCGTCCCCGACAATTGCCATCATAGCAGGACCGGAACCGCTGAGATAGGAAGCATATGCTCCCAGACTGTAAGCTGTATCAAAAACATCTCTTGCATGAGCAATAAGTTCCATTCTGTAAGGCTGATGAAGCCTGTCGTGTACGGCAGTGCGCAGGTTTTCATACTTGCCTGTGAGCAGCGATGCCGAAAACAGCGCCGCCCTTGAAAGGTTATAAACCGCGTCCTTGTGTGAGATATTTTCCGGCAGGCAAGCTCTTGCTTTTTCGGTTTTCAGTTCAAAATCCGGTATGACCGCTACAAATTTAAGCGTAGTGAAAACTTCCTGCTTGACCCAATGAACGTGTTTGCCGTCGAAAACAGCTGTAACTATCCCGCCGAGAAGCGCAGGAGCCGTATTATCCGGATGCCCTTCTATCTGAGCGGAAAGGTCTACAAGATCATCAAATCCCATAGGTTCGCCAAGGAGCTTGTTTGCGCCCACAAGACCGGCTATTATGCAAGCCGAAGAACTTCCCAGACCTCTTGCCATGGGGATATTGTTTACCTGACTGATCCTGAGACCGGAAAGCTTCTTCCCGCAGATATCATAAAGTATATGCGCAGAATCATACACCAGATTGGAAGCATCGGCAGGTACCGGAATACCGTCAAGGCTTTCGATAAATATTCCGTCAGACTCTTCCATATCCACATAATTATAATAATTCAATGCAAGCCCAAGTGCATCAAATCCCGCTCCGAGATTTGCGCTTGTGGCAGGGATCTGTATTTTTATCATTTATGTGAATTCCTTTCAATCCATTTCAAGAACGCGTATAAGACCGAGGATCTCTCCTCCCAGCAGTTCAAGCTTTGCATCGATATCTCTTTCCTTCATAGCCGGAGCAATAAAAGCGATCTCATCGGACGGCTGATCTTTCCTGCTGAGGAATTCGGCGCCTGCAAAAACCTTTTCCGCCTGAGCAGCAGGAACTCCCCTGACGCGGACATACATCGGCACTACATCATCTTTATGATCGGCAATAAAACTGCTGTCGGAACTGTCCTCCCATGTCTGGGAAATAGATGTTCCCGACATCTTTGCCGCGTCAACGATATCCGCAACGATAGCGCTTGCAGTAGGAAGTTTTCCCGCGCCTCTTCCATAGAACATAACTTCGTCTACCGCGTCTCCGTAGACCATTATCCCGTTGAAAACGTCGGAAATATGCGAAAGCTGATTATTATAGCATACAAAAGCAGGACGTACCATAGGAAGTATCTTTCCGTCGGATGTTCTTTTTACCGAGCCGATAAGCTTTATTGCTCCGCCCCAGTTTTCGGCATACTCAACATCACATAGCGTAAGCTTTGTTATACCCTCGCAATGTACCCATTCGGGGTAAACATGTTTACCGAAAGCAAGCGATGCAAGTATACATATTTTTCTGCAAGCGTCGTGACCCTCCACGTCCGCAGTAGGGTCTTTTTCGGCATAGCCAAGCTGCTGGGCAAGAGAAAGCGCGTCACTAAAAGACATAGATTCATTTATCATTTTAGTGAGTATGAAATTTGTCGTTCCGTTAAGAATTCCGGCAATTGCGGAAATATCATTTCCCGCAAGGCATTGATGCAGCGGACGGATTATCGGTATAGCTCCTCCCGTAGAAGCTTCAAACAGGAAATTGCAGTTATTTGCAGCAGCAATTTTAAGCAGTTCCGCGCCTTTTTTCGCGACCAATTCCTTGTTTGAAGTAACTACGCTCTTGCCTTTTGAGAGCGCCTTTTTAGTATAATCATACGCATCGCCGACGCCTCCCATTACTTCGGCAATTACATTTACTTCCTCATCGTTAAGTATATCGTCAAAATTTTTAGTAAATTTATCCGCATAAGGACTATCCGGAAAATCTCTTATATCGAGAATATATTTGATATCCAGATCCTTTCCGGAACTTCTTTCGATCTTTTCTTTATTCTTATAGAACAGTTCCACTGTTCCCGAACCAACAACTCCGTATCCCAACACTGCAATTTTCGACATTTCAATAACTCCTTTTTGAAAGATAAAACGCTGATCTTATTCGCCGGAAACAAATTTTACATCTACGACTCCTTCCATAGATGAAAGGATATTCCTCAGTTCATAAGCACCCGACGCATCTCCGTAAAGACGGACAGTGATATTTACCGCCGCAACACCGTCAACAGGCATATTCTGATTAACGGTAATAATATTAGCGTCGCGCTTGTAAAATTCACTTAAGATCGAAGAGAGAACTCCCGGTTCGTCTTTCAGAAGCGCATAATAAGATATAAGTTTCTGAGTAAGTTTTTCCTCATAAGCAAAAACACATTCGCGGTATTTGTAAAATGCACTTCTTGAAATACCGACTTTTTTACAAGCAGAAGCTGAACTTTTTTCCTCGCCGCAAGCCAGCATTTTTTTGACTTCGAGGACTTTAGGAAAAACATCCGGCAGGACTTCTTTACTTACAACAACAAACGACGAAGTATCCATATAAACCTCCGCAGGTGAACGTCCTTGTAATGAAAACAAATGTATTCAGCATACATACAATGATAACATATTTTACCCCTGTTTGTCAAGAGAATAAAAGTTAATAAATAATTTTCGCATCAATACGTATTGACAAAATACGTATAAATGTATATAATATATTATGGAGGGGAACATAATGACGTTTAATGAAATCGAAAAAATTCTTAAAGCCGATGGCTGGACTCTTAAATCCACTGTCGGATCTCACTATCAATACACTCACCCCAAAAAATCCGGCAAAGTCACTGTTCCGAACCATAAAGGCGATATTCCCAAAGGAACAGTTTATTCTATCCTCAAACAAGCCGGACTAAAATAAAAAAGGAGCTGATATTATGATGTCATTTTATCCCGCATGCTTTTACAAAGAAAAAGACGGGAACTATTCTGTGATCTTTCCCGACCTCGATCATCTTTCGACCTGCGGAGATACGCTTGAAAATGCCATTGAAATGGCTGTTGACTGTCTTGCCGGATACCTGTATTCCGCACGCAAAGACGGTCAGACTCTTCCGCCGCCATCGGATATGAATGATATTGACATTGATTCCGAATATGACGGATACGACAGCGCGTTTATAAACATCGTAGCCGTTGATGTAGACGAATACGCAAAGAAGCATTTTGAAAGATCCGTAAAAAAGACTCTTACGATCCCTGCTTGGCTGAATGAACTGGCGATCGAAAAAAATGTGAACTTTTCACAAGTGCTTCAGAATGCTTTAAAATCCGAACTTCACGTATAAAAAAAGCCTGCATAGACTTTCGTCCGTGCAGGCTTTTGATATTTTTGTAATTAACCCTTTACAGAGCCCAGCGTTACACCGCCGATGATGTACTTGGACAGGAAGAGGTAAACAACAACTACCGGAAGGATAGAAATTGCAACCGCCATGTACTTAGCGCCGAAGTCAGCGATCTTATCATTGTTGAGAACGGCAGCAACCATCATAGGCATTGTCCTCTGTTCCAGCTTGTTGGAAATGAGGATCATTGAAGGTGTATAGTAGTTGTTCCAGTTAGCAACGAAAGCAAATATCGCCTGAACCGCAAATGCAGGTTTAAGGATAGGAAGACCTATCTGCATAAATGTGCGGAACTCGCCACAGCCGTCGATACGAGCCGCTTCAACTATATCAAGCGGGAATACCGAGCGCATATACTGGAGCATAAAGAATACTACCTGAGGTGCCGCAATTGCAGGAATGATAAGAGGTATGTAGTTATCGTACAGTTTGATCTGTACCATGAACTGTAAGAAACCTGTTGATACTACCTGAACGGGAACCATCATTACCAGCAGTATAAATGTTGTAGCAAAGCCCTTGAGCTTAAAGTCGTAAACCGTAAGACCATAAGCGGTAAGTCCGGAGAAGAATACAGACAAAGCACAAGCACAGATAGAAATGAAAAGGCTGTTTCTGAAACCTGTGAAAACCTTGAATGCTCTCAGGAACTCTGTGTTACCTTCCGTCTCGCTTGTAAGGGTCTTGATATTTCTTATAATGTTCGTACCGGGGATAAGTCTTGAAAATGCGTTGGAAGCACTTCCTGTGATATCAGCGGTAGATTTTGTAGCATTTACAAACAGCAGCCAAATAGGAAGAAGGCAAACTATTGTTATCAATATGCAGATTATAAGCTTTATAGTACCCTCGATCTTGAGCTTACGGGTATAATTGGCATTATAGTTGCCTGCTGCTCTGTTAGCATATTTATCCATATATCAATACCTCCCTATTAAAGCAGTCCGGCGTGCTTGGACTTCTTCTTGTTGCTCTTAGCAGCTGCTCTGTCGTCACTGCTGGTATTGAATCTGTAAACGAGCAGACCAAGAATACCGGTAATGAAGAACAGAAGAACAGACGCCGCAGCAGAATATCCATAGTTCGGATCGATAAGGTGGAAATGCTTATAAACGAATACCGCCGCAGTTTCGAGGTGGGTCTGGATAGCCGAAGCACCTGAACCCTCGTGGAAAAGATACGGGATATCGAACATCTGGAGACCGCCTATCATTGATGTGATAAGAACATACAGGAAGATGGGCTTCAGAAGAGGAAGTGTTATCTTGAAAAATACCTGACCGCTGCTTGCGCCGTCGATAGATGCCGCCTCGAACAGCGACAGATCTATGCCCATGATACCGGACATCAGCAGGATCATCGTATTACCGAACCACATCCATGTTTGTATGAACATTACGATAACTCTTGAAGATGTTACGTTGTTTACGAACTTGATAGGTTCAACGATGTTGCCCATGTCAAGGAGCATTGCGTTTACAGCGCCGTATTTGCTGTTTCCGAAAAGAATAAGGAACAGTCCGCATACCGATGTAGCCGTAATAATGTTAGGCATATACATTACGACCTTGAAGAAGCCTGTACCTTTTACCTTCACTCTTGAATCGGTGAACCACACCGCAAGGAGAAGGGAGAGAATGATCTGGGGAATAAAGTTACCTATCCAGAGGATAACGGTATTCTTGAGGGATCTGATAAACTCTTCATGGATGGCTTTTGCAGGACGCGAACCTCCAACGAGTATGTACTTAAAATTCTGAAAACCTACAAAGGTGTCTGCATTGGCATTACCGTTGCCAAAGAAAC
>CANRJZ010000027.1 GCA_947631055.1 uncultured Clostridia bacterium
ACCTGCACCGCTGTTTGACATGATCAGTTTGCGGTGGTAGGCGTCTTTGTCATCAAAGCTTGCATAACCTTTATTTTTAAAGGCTATCTCATTTTCAGCATTAACAATGTTGCTGCCTTCCGCTATTTTCATACTATAGGTAAGAACGCATGCTCCGATCTCATTTGGTATCTTTACTTCAAAATAATGTTCATCGGAATGATCAGTAAATGTGTAGCTTCCCGCAGGTACTTCTGCAAGCTTATTATAGCTTATAACTCCTTCTTCCGACATACCTGTAGCTTCTATTTGATAAAGGTGGACTGAGGAGCTGTCCAATGTCAGAAGTTCATCATATATGTCCGTCAATACACAATCGTTACCGAGTGAAAAACCATACTGATCTATTACTACATCGTAATTAACGGTCTTTCCGGATATATCAGTACCGGTGCCGATATCACCTTCTAATTTGCCCGACTTATTTACTGCCCAATCATTAAGCGTTACG
Source organism: uncultured Clostridia bacterium (assembly GCA_947631055.1). Lineage (GTDB taxonomy): Bacteria > Bacillota > Clostridia > Oscillospirales > Ruminococcaceae > RGIG8773. The sequence goes on from CANRJZ010000027.1 coordinate 491, forward strand.
GCAGCAGATGCGGTCAGGTCATGATATTCTTTGCAATACTCGTCTCCCTCGCGGCTCAGCGTAACATTATTTCTGACCTCAAAGCCGTTTGATTTTTCGGCGAAGTCTATTTCATGAGAAGGATCGGGCAATATGCGGTAAGTGATAATAACTTCTTTATGATCTGCCATGCTGCCAAGATCGATCGTCATGATACCGTCCTCTATCACAGGAACAACATTCAGAGTCACATCCTGCCAACCGGTTGCTTCCGATGATGTGTTCGGATAGTATGCCTTGAAAGAACCTTCAACATACTCGAAGCCTTCCGGTATCTTATCGGTCAGTTTGGCATTGGGCATAGGCACTTTGCTTCTGTTTAAAGTAACCGTCCATGTTATACCTTTATTATCACCGGTATATACATAACCTGAAGCACTTTTATTCAGAATATCAGTTCTGGCTCCTACGTCGCCGCTTTGAGCGGAACTTGTATACTTCTTTGACGGATTCTTTTTCGTATAGAAATCCATTGTTATCGTGTTGGCATACGTATACCATTCGTTATTATATGCCCACTTTTCCGGATCGGTCATTCTTGTTTTTATCTTCAATACGGGTGTGTTTGTTCCGACATTTTTAAGCGTTATTGTCAGAGTTTCTTTGCCGCCCGCTGAACTTACAGCTATGTCTCCGTCATTGATCGTCCAGTTTTCGCTTGTTACTTCTACATATTTAAGCCCGTCAGGAATAACGTCTGTAAGAGTAACGTCGCCAATGTCAAGATGATTAGGATTTACGGTAACGGTCCATACAAAAGCAATATCCGAAATATCTGCTGTGCCGTATTTTTCCACCATAGTCACGCCTTGACCATTTGGCTTGTATCCAACGTCACAGCTTTTTTCTACGACAAATTCAGTATCCGGTGTTTCTACAGTTACTTCAGCCGTGTTTTTTCCAAGATCGGTGATCGTATCGTCAAGAAAAGCTTCGTCATCTATGGTAGTTTTATAAACTATAGTGTATTTTCCGTCGCTCGAAGGTATGTCCTCAAGAGAGACCGTAAAATTCGTATCATCTGTAAATGTGGGAGTTACACTTTGCCCGTTTACCGTCATCGAGCCTTCCACATATTCTATGTACGGCGACATTGTATCCGAAAGTGTCAATGTATCTGCATTGATACTGTCAACAGGATCAAAAACTATTGTCCATGTTTTTGTACCGTCAGCATTATCCGTTCTTGTCTTGCTGAGCCATGTGTGCTGCACGTTTGCAGATGACTGAGTTTCCGCAGCAGGCAGTTTAGTCTCATCATGTGAACTTGCGCTTCCGTTATATATCTTAATGTCATTATCTACATTATTCTTGAATTCACCGTCTTCTTTGCTGCCGTTTTCCGGAATATAAACATCGTCATTTACCTTTGTAGTATATGTTAAAATGTAATAGGCCGCATTTTCACATTCTGGGAAACTGTTAGTATCAATAGTCATATTTCCCTCAGCATCAGGCGATACATTTACAGTTTTCGGGGAACCCTTTGCCTCATCATAGCCTTTTTCATTGACATATGCCTGAATAGTAACATTTCCGTCAACAAGGGTATGCAGTTCGGGATCGATCTTATCAACTAATGTAAAATCCTGGCTGCCTCCCTTAGGCGGATAATATTTTACCGTCCAATTAATAATGCCGTTCTCGTTATCGACCGAGTTGCTTTTTTCTACAGTGGGGACCAGTCCCTTCTGATCTCCGCGTTCATATGTCACTTTTTTGCCGTTGTCGAACTCAAAGACATACTTGTTGTTATCCTGATAATCCTCGGGAGGAATTGCATCCTCAAGTTTGCATTCAAATTCAATGTGGGCGCTGTTGACTACATTTCCTTCTTTGCCCAAACTTTTGTATTCATCAAGAACTTCCTGCAGTTTAGCCACATCAAAGGTCACATATACTTGGTCCGGTGCAACAAGATGTAATTCTCCGAACTGCTCATTTACATGAGCTTCATCTTCAAACAGCAGCGGCTTAACTGCATTGGTACCGGCGGGGAATTCGATCCCTTTAGGCATATGTACATAATATCTGCCGCCGGCATTCGCAATAATAGCCTCTAACTGAGCCTCAGTAATGTCAAAATGATAATATTGCTCTAATATATCGCCCACTTCTATAGTGACCGTAGGTACATACCATTCAGTGGTGGCAGGAGCTTCATTGCCGTTTATCTTTATGCCGCCGTTAGCCGGATCCATTGTAACGGCATCTTTAAGACTCATGTCATAGGCCGCGATCATCATCGGCTGATGACCGAGATCCTGTTCGTCTTCTTCGGGAACGCTTGTATTGCCGTCCGGATCTTCTTCATCTCCGGCAGTTGTCGTTCCGTCGCCGGGCGCAGCAGTATCATCACCGGACACAACATTATCGCCGTCGGGCAAAGCGGTATCGCTGCCGCCGACAGTTTCGCCGTCAGCCTCATTTTCGCCAGAAGTTGTCACTTCGCCGACAATTTCGATCATATTGTCGGGGACTTCTTCATCCGCAACAATGCTCTGGGGCATCATACCAAGCACCATGAACAATGACAGCATCAGCGATATCACCGGCTTGAAACGTATTTTACGTCTTTTTTCGGTATACCGGATATGTTCCGGAGCGTTATTTTTCTTCGTAACGTTCATAAGATCCTACCACACTTTCTGTTTTATAATAAATTCTAAAAATGTGTAAAACAAAGCCGTACAAGGATCTTTTACCGCCCGATCCCTGCACGATCTATAACTTTTAAAACCAATTTTATAATAACACATTTTTAAGGAATTGTCAATAAGTTTTACTGACGAAAATGCCCTGAACGCGCCAACAATATCATAATATTTTTGTTGAAAACAACAATATTTCTATAATAAATTTCCATAAAAAAACAAATAATGCATATTTTCTGCCGGTATTTTTCCACAAAAGAACAGCCCTTCCCTGAACGGGTCGGGCTGTTCCTGTGAACTGTAATATTTTCCGTCAGCTTTCAGCTTTTCAAAGCATTGGTATTTCCGGCGGCATATTTCTGTATGAGTTCGGCGTCTTTGCGGTCTATTGAACCGTCGCCGTTCACGTCTGCGTTCTTTTTGTTCATTGTAACATCGGCATTTCCTTCGGAATAGGCAAGCACCAGAGAAGCGTCGTAGAAGTTCACGGTGCCGTCGCTGTTTACATCGCCGAGGAGACCCTGTTCTTCTTCCTGTTCTCCAAGGGTAAGTATGTTGATATAGACGTTTTCCTTATTTCCGACAACATTTCCCACCCAGTAAATGGAACCGTTCGTATAGACCGGCATTTCGCACGGATTAAGGCGTGCGGTCTTTGAGAACAGCGTCTCTCTCTGACAGAGAGAACCGTCTGCGTTGAGCACTATGTAGAAAAGACCGTCGTATTTTTCATAATGCCAGCCAACCGTCCAAGGATATCTTCTTCCCTTTTCGTAGAGTATAACGATCTTTTCATCTTCTGTAACGACTACCTGCGGGTTTTCAATGGTCTGAGGATATTTATAGCCGGTGTTGTCCGTTTCTATGTCGTAATAAGCGTCAAGCCACTGTACGCCCTTATCGGTCACCTTCTGGTCCCCGTTTCCTCCGCTGAGTCCTGTGCGCGTTCCCTGTGTTACGTAGGAAGTACTCAGGCTCAGATCGTTGAACGGATCAAATATCTGAATGAAGAGCTTTTCCCTTTCGGAGGGAGCTTTTTCGTTCAGTGAAGGCGCGGAAGTTCCTACCAGCGCGGTCAGTGTTCTCTGACCGTCTTTAAGCGGAACGATGCCCGCAAGATGTGCGTAATTAGCGTTAAGCTGACCGTATGCCTTATTTTTCAGCGCGTCAGGCTGCACCCAGAAATGGAACGGGTCGCCGTAATTGTAGCTCTGTACGCTGTACGAGCCTGTTTTGATCGCATAAATGGAAAATGCTCTCTCGTAGCAGTCGCCCTCGCTGACGAAAACAAAACCGTCTTCGATAGCGATCGCCCTGTGCGCAAAGGAGTGAGTGCTTATCCACTTGACGTCTCTTATATTGTTCATCGTGTTTATATTTATAGCCCATATCGAGTTTGCCTGATGTCCGTTATACATAAATCTTCCGTAATTGACGGCAAGCACGTTCCCGCTTATGGCAGCCGAAACGCCGGAGTCAAATGGGAGCCGCGTATTATGTCCGTCATCATGATAATACTGAAGGCTTGAACTTCCGTCATCTCCGGCAGTAGCGATGAGCTGACCGTTTTTGTTGTATTTTGAAATGAATATAGTATCCTGTTTCCTGTTGCCGTTTATATCGTTTGTCTTTCCGGTAACGGCATAGAAATTTCCGTAGCTGTCGCTGAGCACGGTGCCGTATTCGGGCGCGGCTTTTGCAAGGCTTATCACTCCCGGCTGTATCTTTCCGTCGGAAGATATTTTCATTATCGTTATGCTGTTCTCACCGTCCATGGCAAGGCAGAAAGTCCCGTCGTAATATTTGAACTGAGTTATGCTTGTCACGCCGTCCCAGTGCGGGTATTGCCCACGTATATCGGTTATATCCTGTTTGAGTGAAGTAGTCACTTCCGCCGTAGTGTCGGCAAATGCAGACAAACTCATAGCGGCGGCTGTGCCGGCTGCTGCCGCTGCACAGATAAGCAAACGGAATTTTGTTTTCAATGTTATCCCCTCCATGCCGTATTGCCCGCAGGTACGGGAATGTGCTCATATGGGAAAATGTCCCGCCGAGCGATACCCGCAGGATACGCCTAATTACCGAATATTTTAGCATATCTGTGCGGGATTGTCAAGCACCGGACGGCTCAATTCCCGATATGCAACAAAAATAACTGCCGAAAATTAATACAAATGCCGATTTCAAGGGAAAATCATTGACAACAAACACCTGTTCTGCTATAATATGTACTGTATAATGTAAGATCGCGGAAAGCGTCCTGATAACAGGCAGCAAAATGTTTCCTGCTGCTGTGCGGGCAGGGGAATGTACCCGCAGGTACAGGCGCTCCGGCGATGCGGAGGATGATCACATGAAAAAAAGAATAACAGCATGGGCCGTTACCGCTGCAATGCTTGCTCTTCAGCTGTCGCCCATTGATATAATACCGGTAACATTACCTGCGGCGGCAGCCGGAACAGGCGCGTCTGTAGAATTGCAGACGTACAGTGCCTCCGGACTTGCTCCGGGAGATAAATTCTATGCTGACGTATCAGTAGATCCTATGGTATGCAGCACTTTTTCGCTGAACGCTTCATGGGACAGAGACTGTCTTGAACTGACCAATGCGGTCGTAAACGGCAGCTCTTTTGCGGGAACTTCCACTGCGCTCACATATGTTCCCTTTGCCTCGAGCGGCGGAACGAGCAAGGCTCTGCCCGCCCTTGACGATTACCGGAACGGGGCTGCGGACGATGTGTGCATATTTGCCTTTTCATCGCCGATAAACGTTTCATGCAGCGGAACTGCCGCAACACTGGAATTTACCGTAAAACAGAATGCGGAAAACGGCATTTCCGAAATAAACGTGTATTTCGACGGCAGCGACGCCCCTAAATACTTCGGATCGGAACATAAGGCTATCGAAATACCCGTCGTTCAGTCATCGGACGAAGATCACGACGGCACTGCGGAAGCCGAGATAACCGGCGGCGTACATACCGATACCGGTCTTGTCGGACTGCGCTTCGGCATTTCAAGAGGAACTCTTGAACCCGAATTTTCACAGGATATAAGGAACTATGAATTCATCGTTCCCGCCAATGAAAGCTCCGTTCCGGCAGTTACCGCGGCTATGGACGCCGGTATCACTGCGGATATCACTCAGGCTTCGGACTTCGGAGACAACAGCACAGCCGTTATCAGAGTCCACGGCAGGAAAGACAACATATATAAAGTAAAATTCGTGAAAGACAGTTCCAACCGGTCGGAAGCCCCCGTAATATATGCGGAAAGCACTCCCGTTATGAGAGATACGCCTATCTACATACTGGGCAGCGGCACTGTTTATTACACATTTGACGGTATGGAACCTACCGTTTACGACAATGTATATAATACAGTATATATTTCCGCGGACATACTGAACCTTCCTTCGGACTACAGGACTCTTACTATAAAAGCCTTTTCCGTTGAAGAAGGCAAAGAGCCAAGCAAAGTTGTCACTGCCGAATTTGTTCTTCCCGATCCCGCTCTCAAACTCAGCGGCGTGACCGTGAACGGCTCGGCAATACCCGGTGCGGACTCCGGCAAGACTGATCTCACCTATACGATAAGCTATAAGGACTGGAAAGCCGGAAACAACGTTTATACTTTAAGCGCTGTTCCGCTGATATCTTCGTCGAAGATCTCCGCAGAACCCGCTCAGATATCCTTTGACTGCACCGACGGCAAAGGTGCGGAAAAAACCGCTGCCGTTACGGTCGTTTCCGCCGAAGGAGCGTCAAAAACATACAATGTAACCCTTAAAGTCCTTGACTGCGAACACAGCAGCAGCGACTGGAAATATGAAGATACTGCCGGCTGCGACCATTCCGGACTGATGATAACGAGCTGCTCGGTATGCGGAAAGATCATAGGAGAAGATTTCTCGGAAGCTATCGGTATGCATCAGGCAGGAACTCCCGTCACCACGGCAGCCACCTGCGGCGCAGACGGAAGCATAGTTACGAGCTGTCTTATCTGCGGCAAGGAAATAAGCAGGGAGACCATTCCGGCTTCCGGCGCTCACGTATGGTCCGTAACTTCACAGGACAGCACGTCTGTCCGCAGGGAATGTTCCGTATGCCATATCTCAGAGGATATCGCAATAAATCCCGGAATGATCGAACATACTCACGTCTTCAGCGGAACGGAAAACATTATCACGGAGCCTACCTGTTCTTCCGAAGGCATAAAAAGAGTATTTTGCTCCGAAGAAGGCTGCGGAGCATACATAGATGAAAAAATGCCTGTTAAAGCTCATTCGCCGTCTTCCGTTCCCGAAACAACAGCGGCGACCTGCACTGAAAACGGCAGCATAACGACAAAATGCTCGGTATGCGGAGAAGTGATAAAAACCGAAACGATACCTGCTTTCGGTCACTATTTCAATTTTGAAAGCGGTATCCCCACCTGCGCCGGAGACACGGAACTTACGGCGGAATGTGAAAACGGCTGCGGAACTGTACAGACATATATCATACCGCGTTCTTCCGTTCACAGGAACGTACTTGAAAGCAGCGAGAGCGGACACTGGTATGAATGTTCCGTATGCGGCGCAAAAAGTATGATCGAAGAACATTCATACGACGATCAGTATATCTATGATAAAAACGGCATTCCTCAGACGCTTGTCCGTTCGTGTACTGTCTGCGACTATTACACCATGTCGGAGATAAAGACTTCCGCAGATCCGGACGCATATGCTCATCAGCACATTTACGGAAGTACATGGAAGACCGACGGTTCAAAACACTGGAAAGAATGTACTTCATGCGGTGAAAAGACCGATATCGCCGTTCATACGGAAAATGCCGGCGTAACGTCAGGCAGCGAAACAAAATATTCATGCACAGTATGCGGTCAGCTTATCAGAACGGAAAAACACGTACATACGTCCTCGTCGGGATATCAGACCGACGGAACATACCACTGGCGCGTATGCAGCAGCTGCGGCGAAATATATGACCGTGCAGCACATACGGAAAACGGCGGCATAGTTACCGCAGATGCGGCGATCGGTTCTGCCGGCGAAAAAACATATAACTGTTCGGTATGCCGCTATGAAATGAGAAAAGAAGTTATTCCCGCACTTGAAAATCCTCTTTCTGAAATGCCGGTAGAAATAGCATCTGCCGCTGAGGATTCCCCGCTTCTGTTCATCAATGAAGAGACCAGCGAAGTTATCCCCGAAAGCGAAGCGGGAATGATATCTACCTACGTAGAAAGCGCTACCCTCAATATGAAGACTGTGGCTGATCTCAGCGAAGAAAATCATATCACGATCACCGATATATATGATATATCCCTTCTTTATACCGACAGTCACCACCACACCGCGGAGGTACAGCCAGTAAATCCGATAACGGTAACTATACCCGTTCCCGTCCTTCCGGAAAATGTAACGGGCAGCCAGCTCTCCGTATACCACCGTGAGGAGGACGGCACATTCAAGCTTCAGCCTACAGTTTTCAACGCAAAGGATAACACTCTCAGCTTTACAGCGGATCATTTCAGTATTTACGTTATCGCGATGCCGGAAGACGCGTTGGATCCCGAACAGGAACCTGAGCAGAAGCCTGAACCCGGCAAGCCGGGGACCGAGCATTTTACTCCGATCCCTCCTTCGGGGATACACCCTTCGTCAAGTCCGTCCGATACGGTCCCAGACATCAGTAAAAACGATGATGTAAGCAGTGCCGAAGCTGACAAAAAGGACAGCGGCAGCAGCGAAGATGTAAGTTCCGCCTCCGGAATAGCGGGAGATATCATGAAACACACAAGCAGCGGCGTTTATTACGCAGCAATACTTCTGGCAGGCACAGCCGCAGCAATGCTTGTTTTCAGACGCAGAAACAAAAAACAGAAATAAAACGGCATACAAAACAAAGCTCTTCCGGATAAATATCCGGAAGAGCTTTTTATTATCAGCCATCTCTGCCCTTAAACTGAAAGTCAAAAAAACCGTTCCGTAGTTTAAGGAACGGTTTTTATACTATATACGATACGATCGATCATTTTGAAGAATCAATATATTTCCAGTATCCCTTCAGATATATCCAGCCGGAGATCACCGTCAATACTGCGGCTATCCAGATAAGAACATCGTAAACTATCTGCGCAATATCCGCTATTTGTCCCTCAAAATTAAAGCAAAGTCCGAGCATTATAACAACTTCGGCGATCATAGTGAATGCGGTCTTTAGCTTTCCCCATATGCCCGCGGCAACAACGACGCCTTCGTTGGCTGTTACCAGCCGCAGTCCCGAAACCATAAACTCGCGTATAACTATGATTATGACCGGCACCGCCCCGACTATTCCCATTTGAGTCAGGCATATAAGCGCGGAAACTACAAGCGCCTTATCCGCCAGAGGATCAAGAAATTTTCCGAAAGTAGTCACCAGTCCCCTGCTTCTGGCAATATGTCCGTCAAGGGCGTCCGTGACCGAAGCGGCTATAAATATTGCCAACGCTATCATAGGACTGAACGGCACTATGTCCGTAAGCATAAAAAACACAAAAAACGGTATGAGGATCACTCTTAAAAGAGTCAGTTTGTTCGGAAGATTCATTCATCTATCTCTCCTATCAGATCGTAATCTACCATATCGGTTATTTTTACGCGGAGAAATTTTCCCGGCACCTGTCTTTTTCCGGCAGAAGAAAAGAATATCTTTCCGTCTATTTCCGGAGCGTCAGCCGTGCTGCGCCCGAAGTAACATTCGCCGTAACGGTCAAAGCCTTCCGTAACTACTTCGATCGTCTGCCCGATCAGTTCGTTGTTTTTCTTTGTATTTATAAGCATCTGCTGTTCCATGATTATATCGGCGCGGTGCTGTTTCGTCTCTTCGTCAAGCTGATCCGGCAATTTCTCCGCCGGCGTCCCCTCCTCGGCGGAAAACGCAAAACAGCCAAGGCGGTCGAATTCTATATCTTTTACAAATTCCGCAAGGCGTCCGAACTGCTCCTCCGTCTCACCGGGGAAACCTGTTATGAGCGTTGTCCTGAGAATGATCCCGGGAACTTTTTCACGTATCTTTCTGATAAGTGCGCGGAGTGAAGCCTCATCGCCCCTTCTGTTCATCTTTTTAAGTATATCGCCGTCGCAGTGCTGAATGGGCAGATCCATATATTTTACTATTTTTTCTTCCCGCGCCATTACTTCAAGAAGTTCGTCCGTAACACGATCCGGATAACAGTAAAGCAGACGTATCCATTTAAGTCCGTCTATACCGCAAAGTTTTGTAAGCAGTTCCGGCAGCATAAGCTTTCCGTAAAGATCCTCGCCGTATCGGGTCGTATCCTGAGCAATTATGATAAGTTCCCTGACGCCGTTGTGTACAAGTCCTTCCGCTTCTTCAAGAAGCGTTTCCATAGGAACGCTCCTGAAACGTCCGCGAATGGACGGTATCGCACAGTATGAACAGCAGTTATCACAGCCGTCCGCTATCTTCAGATAAGCAAAGAACGACAGCGTTGTCTGTACTCTTTCTCCCGCAAGAGAGAGTTTATCCTTGCCGTCAAATTCCTGTACGGTCTCTCCGTTCATAACCCTTTCGATGACCGAAACTATATCCTCGTTGCAGCCTATGCCGATCACTGCGTCGGATTCGGGGATAAGTGCGGAGACCTCTTCGCGGTAACGTTCCGCAAGACAGCCGGTGATAATGATTTTTTTGATACGCCCCTCATTTTTAAGAGCAACAAATTCAAATATAGTGTCGATAGCCTCCTGCTTTGCGGATTCTATAAATCCGCAGGTATTCACTATAACAATATCCGCAAGGGCGGCGTCGGCAATAAGCTTATAGCCTGCCTTTTCGATCTTATATAACATTCTTTCGGCATCTACCTGATTTTTGCTGCACCCCAGTGATACCATTCCTACTCTTAAAGACATTTTTTACATTCCTTTCCGTATGTTCGCTTTAATATCTCAGTCCTGACATTCTTCCAGCCAGAGACGGACACAGGCGTCCGAAGGCATTCTCCAGTCGCCTCTTGGAGAAAGTGTAACGCTTCCCACTTTAGGACCGTCCGGCAGACAGGAGCGCTTGAACTGCTGTGAGAAGAACCGCTTTATAAAGACAGTCAGCCATTTTTTTATAGTCTCTTTATCATAATTGCCCGCAAAGGACTTTTCCGCGATCCTGAGGATCTTTGACGGCGGAAATCCGCACCGCACCATATAATACAGGAAAAAGTCATGCAGTTCGTAAGGTCCTACTATATCTTCTGTTTTCTGAGAGATCTCGCCGTCCGCAGGAGGAAGGAGCTCCGGCGAAACGGGAGTCGCAAGTATATCCTGCAAAACCTTCGCAAGGTTCTTATCAGGCGTGTTGAGGCTTTCGTAATTCACCAGATGACGTACCAGCGTTTTTGGGATCGAAGCATTTACTCCGTACATGGACATATGGTCGCCGTTGTAAGTCGCCCAGCCGAGAGCAAGCTCCGAAAGGTCGCCCGTTCCCACAACTATGCCGCCTTTCTGATTTGCAATATCCATAAGTACCTGCGTCCGTTCGCGAGCCTGACCGTTTTCAAAGGTAACGTCAAGAGTATTTTCGTCCTGTCCGATATCCTTGAAATGACTGCGGACGGAATCGGTGATATTTATCTCTTTCAGCACGGTGCCGTAAGCCTCCGCAAGGAAATGAGCGTTGCTTTTTGTGCGTGAAGTCGTTCCGAAACAGGGCATTGTAACGGCAATAATGCCTTTTCTGTCAAGTTTCAGCATATCGAACGCACGGACGGTAACAATAAGCGCAAGAGTGCTGTCCAGACCTCCGGAAAGCCCGATAACGGCAGTTTTGCAGCCGATATGGCGCAGACGTGAGGCAAGTCCCGTCGCCTGCATAGTCAGTATCTCCCCGCAGCGGCTTTCAAGGTCGGACTTGTCCGAAGGAACGAAAGGCATAGGCGGATAGAAACGTTCAAGGGAAAGTTCTTTGACCTTTGCAGAAAAATCGATCTTAAGGATCTTATCGTCGTTTTCCGACGGGAAAGTATTCATTCTGCGGCGTTCCGCGGAAAGACGCTGCAAGTCTATTTCGCCGAAAGTAAGTCCGGTGGTGAACTTCTTGCTTTCGGAAATTATCGTGCCGTTTTCCGCAATTAAATTATGTCCGCTGAAAATAAGGTCCTGTGTGGATTCGCCCATGCCTGCGTCCGCGTAAACATATCCGCAGACAAGCCTTGCAGACTGTGAAGAGACCAGCTGACGGCGGTAATCGCCCTTGCCGATCATTTCGTCCGATGCGGAAAGGTTGCAAATTACAGTTGCACTCGCTGCGGCAAGCTTTCCGGAGGGAGGTTCGGGCGTCCAGAGATCTTCGCAGATCTCCACGCCTATGCGAAGTCCGGGGATATCATCGCATACGAAAACACAGTCTCCGAAAGGTATATACGAGCCGCCGCTGTCGGAAAGTCCGTAAAATCCCATAATATCCGATTCGCCGTTCCATGGGGTAAAATGGCGCATTTCGTAAAATTCCGAATAATTGGGGATATTCTTTTTCGGAACGATGCCGAGGATATCCCCGCCTTTCAGAACGGCAGCGCAGTTGTAGAGTTTGCCGCCCATATCAAGGGGCAAGCCGACAATTGAAACTATATCAAGTCCCGCCGTTTCGGCAGCAATTCTTTTCAGTGCGTTTTCAGCGCCGTCAAGCAGAACTTTCTGCAGAAACAGGTCTCCGCAGGTATAGCCGGTAATGCAAAGTTCGGGAAAGACAACTATTGAAGCGTCCCGTTCCGCAGCTTGTTTTATGAGCGCAATTATCTGTCCTGCGTTATATCCGCAGTCAGCAACTTTTATATCCGGAGTCGCCGCAGCGGCTCTTATAAAGCCGTCTTTCATCATATCACCTCATATATAGATCTGAGAGCTGAGACAGGCTTAGCCTGCACGCTTTTTATCCTCGATGTGTGTTTGCCTGTTTTTGTTGCATATTATGCCCCTGAAGCGGCGGACATGAGCATTAAAGCAATACATAATTACCAAGCTGAAAGTTAAAATATTTTTTCCCTATCCGCTCTGAAAAATATAGTCATTTTAATTATATCTCATTTCTGCAAAATAAGCAATACAAAATATTAAAGAATTTCCCGTCTTTTTTTGTTAATATCTCCAACAATAAAAAATTAAAAGATATTTTTGCTTTTTAGCTTGACCTTGTGGAAATAATATGGTAAAATTAATTTATAAAAAAATTGACCGACGGTCGAATTTTAAAGCCGGCGCCGTATTGCAGACGGCTGTATTTTTTGGACAAATTCCGACCAATAGTCGGAAATTTTTTCGGACGTTATCCGACCAGCAGTCGGAATTCGACATTATGACTTTCAATTTTATAATTGCGCATTAATTTTAATGAAGGGAAAGCGATATTTATGAAGCCTTTACTCACTGCCGCAGGAATTGCGGGAGCGGCAGCCGCAGCGGGAACGATCGGTGCTTTTGCAGGAGCGTATACTCTTTTCAACAGGACCATTCCCAGACAAGATGAGGTGCGCGTAGATATCAGCGAAATGGCTGATATGGCTAAGTGGGAAGAATATAAAATAATTATCCATCAGAACAAAGAATGGCTCCTTGAACGCAAAATGGAGCACATTACGATCAGATCGCGGGACGGTCTTGTCCTCCACGGCGACTATATCCCCGCAGACGGAGAGCCGGACACCATAGCGATCGCATTCCACGGATACACCGGCGAGGGAATATCGAACTGTTCCTCAATAGCCTCATTCTTCCTGAAAAGCGGTATAAGCTGCATTATAGTTGACAACCGCGCCCACGGAAAAAGTGAGGGAAAATATGTCGGCTTCGGCATACTTGACAGATACGACTGTCTTGAATGGACAAAATACGCCGCCGAACGCTTCGGCAAAGACAAAAAGATCATTCTTTACGGCGTTTCAATGGGTGCGTCCACCGTTCTTATGGCAGCGGGCTTTCCGCAGCTGCCCGAAAATGTCAAAGCCGTTATCTCAGACTGTGCGTTCACATCGCCGTATGACGTATTTGCTCACATTCTGAAAAGAGATTATCACCTGCCGCCGTTCCCGATAATGAACATCAATGACGAGCTTTGCAGAAAAAAAGCCGGATACGGCTTCAGCGACTACTCCACTCTAACGGCTGTAAAGGACACGAAGATACCCATACTTTTCATTCACGGCGCAAACGATGATTTCGTCCCCGAATGGATGAGCGAAAAGAATTACAAAGCCTGCAACTCGCCGAAAGAACTTCTTGTTGTGGAAAACGCAGGTCATGCCGCAAGTTATTACGAAAATGTTCCTCTTTACGAAAAAACCGTTTCGGAATTCCTCGGAAAATATCTGAACGTTTAACGAAGGGAAGGCTGTAAAATGAAAGAATTCAATATAAACGGCTCGGTAATGCAGTGCTATCCGCTTACGGCAGCTCAGAGACTGCACAATTATACAATAAAATACGCGCCTCATCAGGTGCTTTGCATAGGTACAGGCTTTTATGTAAAACAGGACGTTGACTTTGCGGTCCTTAAAGAAGCCATATACGAGTCATACAAACGGTTTGACTGTATGCGCCTGCGCTTTGTGCAGGACGATGACGGAACTGTTTATCAGTATATCGTTCCCTTTGAAGAAAGAGACATCCCCTTCTATGACTTTTCTTCATGGAAAGAAGAGGACGCACACAGCGAAATGAAAAAATGGACTGCCGTTCCCTTTGAACGATTTAATTCTCCAATGAATCAGATAGTTATGATAAAACTTCCGGACGGATATAACGGAGTATATCTCAAAGTGGATCATATGACTATGGATTCCAGTTCCCTGATAGGATTTGACAGCGACGTACTCGCTATCTACTGCGCAAAAAAATACGGTACGCCTATGCCGAAAAATACGCCTATGCCATATCTTGACGCAGTAAAAAAAGACCTTGAATATGAAGCCGGCTCTCCCGCTAAACAAAGAGACGCCGAATTCTGGGCGGAAGAACTGGCCAAAAAAGAACCTATTTACACCGATTTTACAGGAATGGGCAGACTGCTTACAATGCGCCGCGAACTTAACAAGCCGAGGCTCCGCAGCTGTATGGTGGTTTCCCGCGATCCGTCAGCGGACATCTCCGTTTACTCGCTGGAGGAAGAACCTTCACGAAGGCTGATGCAGTTCTGCGAAGAGAACAACGTTCCCATGGCAACGCTGCTGCTTATGGGACTGCGCACCGTTCTTTCAAAATTCAACAACGACGAAAAGGATGTTTCCCTTAAGACCTGCGTTGCCCGCCGCGGAACGCTGCTTGAAAAACGTTCCGGCGGAACAAGGATACACTTCTTCCCCCTCCGGACGATAATACCGCCGAAAACGAAATTCATCGACGCGCTGCATATCATTCAGAGTGAACAGAACAAAATATTCCGCCATGCCAATTACGACCCGATAGCCCTTACCATGGAGCGCGGCAAACGTTATAAGCTGACGCCCGGAGCAAGCTACGAAAGCATAAGCCTTACCTATCAGCCGCTCACTATCGGGCAGCGTGACGCCGAACTTCCCGATGTGGATTACAAAACGTTCTGGTATTCCAACGGCGTTGCCGCACAGCCGCTGTATTTAACGGTAATGCACCGCACCTCCGACAACGGTCTGAACTTCAACTTTGAATACCGGAAAGACGTTGTTTCGGAATACGAAATGGAATATCTCTACTATTATCTCTGCCGCGTCCTGTTCCGCGGGATAGAGGACAAGGACCGCACCGTCGGAGATATACTCGAAATGATATGAATTATAAAGGAGAAATGATTATGTTTGACCAACTCAAAGAACTTATCTGCAACTACGTTGACGTTTCACCCGATGACATCAGACCCGAATCAAGATTTATTGATGACCTCGGCTTCAATTCCTATGATTTTATGAGTATGCTGGGCGAACTGGAAGACACTCTCGGCGTTCAGGTGGACGAACAGAAGATACTGGATATCCACACCGTTGATGAAGCGGTAAAATATCTTGAGACCATCAAGAAATGACCGCGTCAATAATTACAGGAGGGAACTATTATGGACAAGAATTCCGTAAAAACTCTTGCAGATCTGATCTGCGCTTCCGCAGAAGAATACGGTGACAAAACATTTATAAAGGAAAAAGCCGGCGCCGATATAGCCGGAACTTCCTTTAGATCTTTCAAGGACAACTGCCTGAAAGTAACGGCTTTCCTGAATTCCGTAACGGGCGGCAAAAAGATACACGCGGCAGTCATCGGCGGAACGAGTTCAGCCTATCTTGAAAGTTATTTCGGAACAGTCATGGGCGGGAACGTTATCGTTCCTCTTGACGCTCAGCTCGGCTGTGAGGATATCTGCGACCTTATCAACAGATCGGACACAACGGTTTTCTTTTTCGATGAAAGATACGCGCCCGTTCTTCCGTCAATAAAGGCTGCCTGCCCGCAGATAAGCACTTATGTTTGCTTCAAAGAACTTGAAGAAGCGGCTACTTCCGTACAACAGATAATTTCGGGATACTCCCCTGCCGTTCCGGCAAAAATACAGCCTTCCGACCTTGCGGCTATAGATTTCACGTCCGGCACCACCGGAAAAGCCAAGGGAGTAATGCTTTCCCACGGAAATCTCATAGACAACGCCATGTGTCAGGACGGCGAAAGCTCTCCGGAAGATACGCTGCTTACGGTCCTTCCCGTTCATCACATATACTGTTTTACCTGCGACATACTTCTTTCGCTGCGTTACGGCGCAACTCTCTGCGTCAACGATTCTATGATGAGGATAGCCCGCAATCTGAAACTTTTCCAGCCGACGATAATACTTCTCGTTCCCATGATAATCGAAACGCTGTATAAACAGATAATGGCTGCGGCTTCCGCTGATCCCGACCTTCCTCCTTCAGCCGTGGCAAAAGCCGTTTTCGGCGGAAGGTTAAAGGGGATCTACAGCGGCGGAGCATACCTTGATCCGGATCTTATTTCGGGTTATAAGGAACTTGGCATACCGATCGCGCAGGGCTACGGAATGACAGAATGTTCTCCCCGCATATCCACTGCAAGCTTTGACGACAAAAATGCCGGCAGCAGCGTGGGAACTATCGTCAAC
>CANRJZ010000028.1 GCA_947631055.1 uncultured Clostridia bacterium
GCTGCAAATTCACCATAAATATCAATACGGAAATGAATTATTGGGGCGCGGAAATATTGAACCTTTCCGAATGTCATACTCCCCTGTTCGACCATATAGAGCGCATGAGAGAAAACGGCAGGGTCACCGCACGCGAAATGTACGGCTGCAAAGGAACGGTATGCCACCACAATACGGATATCTGGGGAGATACCGCTCCGCAGGACAAATGGCTTCCCGGCACTCTCTGGCCGACCGGTATGGCATGGCTGTGCACACACATATATGAACACTATCTTTTTACCGGCGACAAGGATTTTCTTACGGAAAAATACGACACTCTCCGTGAAGCAGCGGAATTTTTCGCCGATTTCCTTATAGATGACGGCAGCGGAAGAATGGTAACAAGCCCGTCGGTCTCTCCGGAAAACACTTACATTACAAAGGACGGAGCAAAAGGGACCATTTGTCAGGGACCGTCCATGGACAGCCAGATACTTTATTCCCTTTTTACGGCAGTTATAGAAAGCTCCGGAACAGTGGACGGCACCGCCAGACTTCCGGACGACGAAGAATTCATTTCAAAAATAAAAGAACTGCGTGAAAAGCTCCCAAGACCGGAGATCGGCAAATACGGTCAGATAATGGAATGGGCGGAAGATTACGACGAATCTGAACCGGGACACAGGCATATCTCTCAGCTTTTTGCGCTTTATCCTTCGGATCAGATAACCAAAAGACATACCCCCGAACTGGCGGAAGCCGCAAAAGCAACTCTTATCCGCAGGCTTACCTACGGCGGAGGACATACCGGCTGGTCAAGGGCATGGATAATAAATATGTGGGCAAGACTTCACGAAAAAGAACGTGTAAGCGAAAATATCTCCGCATTGCTTGCCGATTCCACAAGCATAAGTCTGCTGGATATGCACCCGCCGTTCCAGATAGACGGCAACTTCGGCGGCGGCGCAGGTATTGCCGAAGCGATCCTTCAAAGCCACAGCAGTGAAATACATATCCTTCCCGCAGTTCCCGATGAATGGGAAAGCGGTTCTATCCGCGGAATAAAAGCCCGCGGCGGCTTTGAACTGTCTTTCTCGTGGCGGAACGGCAAGGCGGAAGATATCAGCGCCGTCTCGGACTGCGGCAGCATTTGCAGGATAGTCGGCAGCGGCATCGAGGTCACCTGCGGCGGTGAAAAAATACCCGTTTCGGAAAGCGGAGATGTTTCAAGTTTCGGGACTGAAAAGGGAAAGACCTACAGCATAAAATTCCTATGAAAGGAGCTGCTATGATATGAGTTACGATCCTATCATAATGGAAATGGCGGAAGATATAATCAAAATATGTTCGCCGTTCCAGATATTTCTGGTTTCTCAGAAAACCAACAGCAAGGGAGAACTGGCGTCGTTCAAGCTGTGCATAGTTGTAGATGACAAATACGAACGTCACACCGACCTTGAGACCGAGATACTTTTACAAACGGACTGCCCCGTTCCCTGCGACGTTATAGTCTATACGGTCAGCGAATGGAACGAGTGCCTTGATGATGACTGTACCTTTGCGTACAGAGTAGACAGTGAGGGGAATTTGATATATGAGCAGAGCAAGTAATCATTCCGCCGACAGCAAACGTTATTACGACTGGCTTTATCATGCGTATCAGGATATGCTTGCGGCGAAAAAGCTTGTTGATGACAAACGGCTTTACGGGCAGACGGTATTCCACTGTCAGCAGGCTATAGAAAAGGGGCTCAAAGCGTTTCTCCTTTATAAACACCACAAGCTTTTTGACGGTCACAATCTGACATGGCTTTGCAAGCAGGCGGCTATGACGGATCAGGCGTTTACCAAATGGATAGCCAAATGTGCGCTGCTCAACCGATTTTATATTGAAACGCGGTATCCTGCCGATATACCGGAAGAAATTGACCGTGAGCTTGCGGAGGACATACTTTTTGCCGCAGATGAGATGACGGAATTCATATGTCAATACATAAAGTTCGATTTTAACAGTTATCATAAAAGAGGTCCAAAGCGTTAATGCTTCGAACCTCTTGCTGTTCTGCCTGAAAATACGTTCAGAAAGGCTTATCGGTACTCATAAAATTACAGTTTCCGCGCGGCTCATAACAAGGATATCATACCAAAAACGGTTCAATGAAGGATAAATAAATGTAAAATATAAAAACTATCCACCAAGGCAGCGAGCTTACCAGTATCGGCAAAGCACGGGATCTTCCCGCCGGCGTCGGACGAGTCATATTTCCGCCCTTGACAAGAGAAACTATGCCGATTATGCCTCCCGCAATAAAAAATCCAATGCGTAATACGACTATTGCGATCATTACAGGAAATTCCGAGGAATTTATACCTGTCAAACCGATATCGCCGCCGTTCTGCACCGCTTCATATGTCGTGGGCGCAAAATATTGCAGAACATAAAGCGACAGCATTCCGAATGTGTTTACAAAAATATGCGCAAATATCGACGGTATCACAGAACCGTACTTTACCGTGACCACCGCAAGCGGTATGCCTAACAGAAAGCCAAGTATAAACTGCTGGTAATTCTGATGCATAAGGCCGAATATCAGCGCGGAAAGAAATATTGCGAACCGCTCATTATATTTCCGCATTGACTGCAAAAGTATGCCTCTGTAAAGCAGCTCTTCCAGTACAGGCCCTAAAAGGCAGGCATAAAAAATCAGTATTATATTCGCTCCGAAAGAAGAAGTCGCCGAAAGATCCGGCATCACGCCAGTCAGTCCGAATGCCTGAAGTATCATCTGTATCAGCGCCGCGATCATACTCGCCGCAAGCTGGAGCCCAAGACAAAGAGAAGCAAGTTTGGCTACTGTCGAGCCGCTGTAATTTTCTCTGTTGGACAGCAGTTTTTTCAGATCAACGCCCAGAATACGCATTCCGAGCAGAATGGACGCGCTTTCGCTCAGTATGGGAGGGAGCACCGATAACAACATCATAATTATATCGTGATCCATAAGCGTCTGCATTCCTGCGGCAACGGCCTCCCGCCCGAAACCTCCGCCTATTATCACGCAGATCAGCAGCGGGAGCACCCTGCCGATAACGTTGAATACTGCAATATTCAGCATCAGTACAAGCGCTGTGCGGCTGTATTTCTGCCGTATCTGCCGCCGTTCGTCGTTATCCGGTATGACCGATACCTGCGGTACGGCAGTATTTATATTATCCATATTATGAAATGTCCTTTCTTTTTTACTTATTGTTAATTATATTACAGTATTCCCCGCTTGTCAAGGCAAATATCCTAATATAAAAACTGCCGCAGGATCCGATCGTGCGGCAGTTTCCGTCAGCTGTTGGGGTAACGGTATCTGGTAATGATAAATCCGGGTCCGCTGTCGGTAAATTGGACGGTAAAATCTCCGCCGTCAATATAACCGGTCATCTTATGTTCGTCATCAAATTTTTCCTGTTTTATATGATATGTCATTGTCTGCGACCCGCCGCCGTCGTCCATACCGGTTATCAGGCATTTGCCGAGAGTTTCGTTATATCCTCCGTCTCCGACTATGGTATACAGTTCCCCGTCTATATCACGGTACTGCTGAGGAGCGGAAAGAAACATTTCGTCAACTATATCCTCGGCAAAATATTTTTCCGCATAGCTGCGGAGTTCGGCAACGGTGGAAAATCTCGGATCGTCCACCTTAAAGAAATACTGGCTGGAATTGCCGTCCGCCGAAGGGATCTCCACATAATTTTCGTAATCCGAAACATTCAGGCTGGTATCCCTGAAATACTTATATATATCTCCGGCAACAGCATACATGGCATATCCGTAATAAAGAGGATTTTGCATATCGCATTGTTCCGACCGGCGTTCTATACGCATATTGTTGATATTCAGGGAATACGTCACCACGTCTGCCGTAAGAGTCCCGTCATCATTTACCGTTACCTCAGGATCAGCCATAAATTTATTGGGTTCCGGCTGGAATATATCCGTTTCCGGTATAGATCCCAAAGGCTTGCCCGACTCATCATCGGCGTCATATACGTAAAACTCTTTGAGTTTGCCGCCGGAAACGGTATAGAGCCTGCATACGGAATAAGGCGCGGTCTCGTCCTCAAATGATGAAAGATAAAAATCTATTTTCAGAAGATCGGGAAGCGAACCGGCGTCCCCCGTTCCGCGTATCACAGTGCAGACCATATCGGCGTCATTCTGGGAATATGGCAGATATACTGCATATCCCTCCGGCGGTGTTACCGAAAAAGTAGAAAATTCAAAATCCTTATCCTCAAGAGTAAGGACCAGACCGGTCTTTGTCTCGTCCGGAACAACGGTTATCATATAATTATCTTCATATACTTTGAAATCATAGGTATGATCGGTAAACGGCGTTTCCGCCGCAGCGTCATCCAGACTGTTGGCGGCAGGATTGCTCCTGACATAATTGGACGCGTCCTCGGAAGCGGAAGATGTTTCTATAGAGGTTGTCAGTGTACTTTTTGGCGACATACAGCCGGAAAGAACTATACAGAGAGAAAATATCAACGCGCTTTCAAATATATTTAACTTTTTCGTAATAAAAAGCACTCCTTTCTGTAATATATTTTATGGTCTTGACTATCCAAGAATATTATAACATTTTTTATTACAAAATTCAATTACAGTTTGATTACAGTTTGATGACAACGAGTAACCTTTTTGATATCATTTTGTAAAAATATGGTAAAAATTCGCTTCAAAACCTGTTTTTTGCTCCGATATATATGCAAAAAGGATTTTTTAAGTTTTTCCAATTACGACAAATATTTTGTTCCGGCAATGCCATAATATATTTGCGGACAAATTTTCCGCTTAATAATATTATTTGGAAGGCAAAGCTTATGTTTGATTTTGACAGCTTTACAAAAAAAGCAAATACGGTCATAAATAAAGCTTTTATCCACGCCGGAAGTCTGGGGCACACATATATGGGCAGCGAGCATATCCTCCTTGCCCTTGTGGGAGAGCAAGGCAGTGCGTCAGCCGGAATATTCCGCAGCTGCGGGATAAAAGAAGAAAATGTCCTTTGCAGGATAAATATGATGGTCGGGCGCGGAGAACCATGTACCGTTGACAGGGATTCCGCAACGCCTTCGGCAAAAAGGATAATCGAAAACGCTTTTGTGATAGCGGCTTCAAACGGCAGCCGTCTTGCAGGGACGGAACATCTGCTGCTTTCGCTGCTGCGCGAAAAGAATTGCACCGCCGTCAGGATAATAGAAGATATGGGAGGGAGCGTCAGCAGGATAACCGGCGCTTGTACGGCTTCATCCGTTCCTGCGGGAGGATATGCCCCGAAAACGCCCACCCTTCTCAAATACGGCAAGGATCTTACTCAGGCCGCCCGTGAACATAAGCTTGATCCTGTTTTTTGCCGTGAAAAGGAAACGGAACGGGTCATACAGATACTTTCCCGCAGGACAAAAAACAATCCATGCCTCGTAGGTGAAGCGGGCGTCGGCAAAACGGCTGTCGCCGAGGGCATAGCCGTTATGATAGCCGAAGGAAAAGTGCCGGATACTATACGGGGAAAGCAGCTTTTTTCCCTGAGCCTTACGGCAATGCTTGCCGGAGCAAAATATCGCGGCGATTTTGAAGAAAGAATAAAACAATGCATAGATGAAGTCGCCGCAAACGGGAATATAATCCTTTTCATAGACGAACTGCACACCATCGTAGGCGCAGGAGCGGCCGAAGGCGCGATAGATGCGGCAAATATCCTCAAACCGCAGCTTGCAAGAGGCGAATTGCAGATGATAGGCGCTACTACCGCCGTGGAATATAAAAAATTCATAGAAAAAGATCCCGCTCTCGAAAGGCGCTTCCAGCAGGTATTCATCAAAGAACCGGACGAGCAGGAGGCATTCTGCATTATAAGCGGTCTTAAACACTGCTATGAAGAATTCCACAGAGTAAGGATAAGCAGCGAAGCCGTCAAAGCGGCGATATCCTATTCCGTCCGATATCAGCCGGAAAGGTTCCTGCCGGACAAGGCTATAGATCTGATAGATGAGGCGGCGTCAAGAGCACATATGAAAGCTTCCGGATCTCCGCAGACGCTGAGCGAACTTGCCGAAAGCCTGAAAAGAATGCTCGAAAAGCATACCGAAACGAAAGTATCTTCACCGCCCCGCAAAGGCGACACAAGCTGGTACAGCGACAGCGAGGCAAGACCCGTTGATATCACAGCCGAAAATATTGCGGAAGTCGTATCTGCCGCTACCGGCATACCGGTAACACGGATAACAGCCGACGAAAGCAGACGGCTCCTTGAACTGGAGAACGAACTGAAAAAAACGGTCATAGGTCAGGACGCCGCCGTTCACGCCGTTGCAGACGCCGTAAGGCGAAGCCGCGCAGGATTGAAGGATCCGTCCAGACCGGCAGGCTGCTTTTTTTTCACCGGTCCGTCCGGCACGGGAAAGACGGAGCTTTCAAAAGCTCTTGCGGCGGCGCTTTTTGGTTCGGAAGAGTCGCTGATACGGTTCGATATGTCGGAATATATGGAAAAACACAGTGTGAGCAAGCTTATCGGCGCGCCTCCCGGATATGTGGGCTGCGATGAAGGCGGTCAGCTGACGGAAAAAATACGCCGCAAACCTTACAGCGTAGTGCTTTTTGACGAGATAGAAAAGGCTCACAGCGACATAAGCAACATTCTTCTCCAGATAATGGAGGACGGCATACTGACCGACAGCAGCGGCAGACGGGTAAGCTTCCGCAGCGCCGTTATTATCCTCACGTCAAATATCGGAGCGGAACTTATCACGGAAAACAACGTCCTTGGTTTTTCGTCGGACGGCGTTCGCAGCGATGTACGGAACGATGTTATAAAAAAAGTCCGCGGAGCTTTCCGTCCGGAACTTATAGGAAGGCTTGACGAGATCATAGTTTTCAACCGTCTCGGCACCGAAGAACTTAAAAGCATAGCACGGAAACTTCTTTCCGGAGTCAGAAAGCGCGCCGAAGATATGGAGATCTCGCTGGAATTCAGTGACGAGGCAATATCCGCTCTTGCGGAAGAAAGTCCCGACCGCACAGGAGCCAGACAGCTCCGCAGGAATATTTCCCGAAAAGTAGAAAATGTGCTTTCGCGCAGCATACTTGACGGAACGGTCAAAAAAGGAGATAAAGCGGTGATACTTGCGGACAACGGCGAAATTTACGTAAAGGTATCGCAGTTACAGCAATAATGCTCTGTTATGTTTCACAAAAAATAAATAAAAAATACATTCTTGTTTGTTGACAAACTTCACCTCAAATGGTATATTTATATAGACCGGACGAACAGTCCCCCGATATTTTTATCGGAATATATCAAGGAGGTAATGATCATGAAAAAATTTATTTGTTCTGTATGCGGTTATGTTTATGAGGCTGAAAGCCTTCCCGCAGATTTCAAATGTCCTCAGTGCAAGGCTCCCGCTTCCAAGTTCAACGAAGCTGCCGCCGATAAGCTCAACTGGGCTTGCGAACATATCGTAGGCATAGGAAAAGAAGGCGCTGACGCTGAGATCATAGAAGGTCTCAATCAGAATTTCACCGGTGAATGCACCGAAGTAGGAATGTATCTTGCTATGGCAAGAGTAGCGTTCCGTGAGGGATATCCTGAGATCGGTCTCTATTATGAGAAAGCCGCTTATGAAGAAGCAGAGCACGCCGCCAAGTTTGCAGAACTTCTCGGAGACGTTGTCACAAATTCCACAAAGAAAAATCTTGAGATGCGCGTTATGGCTGAAAACGGAGCCTGCGAAGGCAAGATGAAGCTTGCTGCAAAAGCAAAGCAAATGGGTCTTGACGCAATTCACGATACAGTTCACGAAATGGCAAGGGACGAAGCTCGTCACGGCTGCGGTTTTGAAGGACTGCTCAAGAGATATTTCGGCTGATAGCAATAATTATCAGATAGAAACAGCAAAAGCCGTTCCGGTATTCCGGAACGGCTTTTTATCGTTGTTCTTATTCGCCGTAATAAGCTTTTCTGTAAAGGGTCTTGAGCTCCTCGATCCTCGGAAGTCTTGGATTTGCCGTTGTGCACTGGTCGTCAAAAGCTTTATATGCAAGGCTTTCAAGGACGTTTTCGTAAACCTTGGGATCAATATAAGAGCGGGGATCTTTTTCTCCGGCTTCTTTGATCGAAAGCGGGATATTTACTTCCTTCATAAGCTTTCTTACTGCGTTTGCAAGCGCTTTTACGCACTCCTGATCGGATGCCTTCTGCGAAGCGAAGCCCATCATCTTTGCGATCTCGGCATAACGTTCGGGAGCGATGTAATGATCGTACTTCGGCCAAGCGGCAAATTTTGTCGGTGTGGATTCGCCGTTATATTCGATAACATGAGGCAGCAAGTAAGCATTTGCCAGTCCGTGAGGAATGTGGAACTCACCGCCCAGCTTGTGAGCAAGGGAGTGGTTTACGCCAAGAAAAGCATTTGTGAACGCCATACCTGCGATACAGGAAGCGTTGTGCATCTTTTCTCTGGAGATCGGATCCGCATTCTTGTATGATGTGGGAAGATATTTGAATACAAGTTTTATCGCCTGAAGAGCAAGGGCGTCCGTATAGTCGTTTGCAAGGATAGATACATATGCTTCTATAGCATGCGTAAGAACGTCCAGACCGGTGAATGCCGTTGAAGCCTTAGGAACGGTATAAACAAATTCCGGGTCTATGATGGCAACGTCCGGAGTGAGCTCATAGTCTGCAAGAGGATATTTCATATTCTTGGACTTGTCGGAAATTACCGCAAAGGAAGTCACTTCCGAACCCGTTCCCGATGTGGTAGGAATGGCAACGATCTTGGCTTTTTTGCCGAGCTTGGGGAATTTATAGACTCTTTTCCTGATGTCCATAAACTTCTGAGCCATACCAACGAAGTCGGCGTCCGGATTTTCATAGAACAGCCACATAGCCTTTGCAGCGTCCATAGCCGAACCTCCGCCGAGAGCCACGATAGCGTCCGGCTGGAAGGAATTCATAACGGCAGCGCCCTTGCGGACGGTAGTCAGATCGGGATCCGGCTCAACGTCGCTGAATATCTCCACAACGGGGTTATTTGGATTTTTGTCAAGCTGATAGGTAACTCTGTCAACATAGCCGAACTGTACCATGCCGGGATCGGCGACTATCATTACCCTGTGTATGTCGGGCATTTTAGCCAGATACTGGACTGAACCCGGTTCAAAATATATCTTTTCGGGAACTTTAAACCACTGCATATTCAATCTCCTCTTTGCGATCTTCTTTCTGTTTATGAGGTTCTTTGCGGTAACGTTCTCCGAAACGGAGTTCTTTCCGTAAGAGCCGCAGCCGAGGGTGAGCGACGGAGCCATTGAATTGTAAACGTCTCCTATTGCTCCGAAAGAAGCGGGAGAATTTACTACTATACGGCTTGCCTTCATTGTTTCACCGTATTTTTCAATGACTTCCTCATTTGAAGAATGTATTACAGCGGTATGGCCTGCACCGTGAAGAAGCATTTTTTCGCACATCTGGAAAGCTGTTTTTTCGTCTTTTGCCTTTACAACCGCAAGAACAGGCGAAAGCTTTTCAAGCGCAAGAGGATATTTTTCGGCGTCGGTGCCGCCCAGTTCAACGCAGAGGACTTTTGTTTCCTTCGGAATGGTTATTCCGGCTTTTTCGGCTATCTGCCACGGGTACTGTCCTACTACCCATGACTGTACTGCCATTTTTTCAACGTCGATAACAACGTCCTGTATCTTCTTTATCTCATCTTTCTTTGCGAAGTAGCAGCCGTGATACTTCATAAAGCCTACAACTTCGTCATAGATCTCGGCGTCTATTATCGCAGCCTGTTCGGAAGCGCATATCATTCCGTTGTCAAAGGACTTGGAAAGTATCAGATCGTGAACCGCCTGCTTGATATTCGCGGTCTTTTCGATATAGCACGGCGTATTTCCCGGACCAACGCCAAGGGCGGGCTTTCCGGCGGAATAAGCAGCTTTTACCATTCCCGGACCGCCGGTAGCAAGGATAGTAGCAACATCAGGGTGATTCATAAGGAGTCCCGTTGCTTCTACCGAAGGGTGTTCGATCCACTGTATGCAGTCCTTGGGAGCGCCGGCTTTTACTGCGGCGTCACGGACGATCTCGGCAGCTCTCTTGGAGCATTGCTGAGCGGAGGGGTGGAAACCGAAAATTATGGGGTTCCTTGTTTTTGCGCAGATAATTGATTTGAACATCGTCGTAGAGGTCGGATTTGTCGTAGGCGTAACGCCGCAGACGATGCCTACCGGCTCAGCTATCTCCATATAGCTTTCGTCAACGTTGTCCTCGATGATGCCTACGGTCTTTTCGTGCTTTATAGAGTGCCAGATATACTCTGTGGAGAAGATGTTCTTGGTCACCTTATCCTCGTATATGCCTCTTCCTGTTTCCTCAACAGCCATTCTTGCCAGTTCTCCCTGTGCGGAAAGTCCTGCAAGAGCCATTGCTTCGGCGATAGCGTCCACCTGCTTCTGATCGAGCTTCATATACTCGTCAAGGGCGACCTTTGCCTTGCTGACAAGATCGTTTATCATTTCGGCAGGGTCGATGTTTCCGGCTGTCTTTTTTTCCTTTGCCATAAATTATCCGCCTTTCCTGTAAATATTGACTCGTTCCGCAGGTAAAAATGCGGAACGTATTTTATGATATTAACTAAATTATTGTACCATATTTTTGCAAATACTTCAATGAACATACTGTTAATTTTGTCACAAAAAACCATATGCAGGGATATATCACGGTAATATCCGCCTGAAAAAAGCGGCGCAGCAATTTCTGCGCCGCCCTGTTCCGCCAAAAATATCCCGAAGAGATAATTATGCGCTTTTGCGGCACATATGCAGGGATAAGAGCCTGTTATCCTTCTATATATACTCTCTTCATTTTCTGTTCCGCCACGGGTCTGTCGCCATAGCCCGTTTTTGTTGAGGCTATCTCGTCAACGGTATCCATACCCTCGACAACTTTTCCGAAAGCGGCATATTCTCCGTCAAGGTGAGGAGCGTCCCTATGCATTATAAAAAACTGCGAACCGGCGCTGTCTTTCATCATTGAACGCGCCATAGAGATCACGCCGCGGGTATGTTTGAGATCGTTCTTTATGCCGTTGGAAGCGAATTCTCCCTTTATATGATATCCTGGACCGCCCATGCCCGTTCCTTCGGGGCAGCCGCCCTGTATCATAAATCCCTCGATGACCCTGTGGAATATCAGACCGTCATAAAATCCTTTCTTTACAAGCGATTCAAAATTTTCCACCGTAATGGGAGCGATCTCAGGATAAAGCTCCAGCTTTATTTTCTTCCCGTTTTCCATTTCAATAACTACCATATCCAAGTTCCTTTCTGCAAAATATCTGCGGCAATGCCGCCATGATCATAAAGAAATTTCATTACAAAATCGGATACCGTTCAGTAAAGCGGTATCCGATCGGAATATTTCTGCGATATCATTTCAGCTTCCAGATGTCGCGGGCATAGTCCTCTACAGCTCTGTCGGCGGAGAAAATGCCTGCTCCCGCTATATTGTGAAGGGACATCCTGTTCCATTTCGCGGGATCCTTATAACATTCGGAAACATACTGCTGTGCGCTCTGATAAGCGTCAAAGTCGGCAAGTACCATATACGGATCCTTGAATTTAAGGGAATTTGCAACTTCTTCAAAAGTACATCCGTTTATGCCGTGGTACATTTTATTTATTGCCTTTTCGATAACGTCGTTGTTATTGCAGTAATCTTCCGGACGGTAGCCCTGAGCCTGCTTTGCAAGGACTTCGTCGGCGGTCATTCCGAAGATGAATATGTTATCTATGCCGACCTGATCCTTGATCTCTATGTTTGCGCCGTCAAGAGTACCCAGAGTGAGCGCACCGTTGAGCATGAGCTTCATATTTCCTGTACCGGAAGCTTCCTTGCCGGCAAGGGATATCTGCTCGGAAACTTCTGCGGCGGGCATTAGCAGTTCGGAAAGGGATACGCGATAATCCTCAAGGAAGAATACCTGAAGTTTTTCCGAGATCTTAGGATTTTTCTTTATTTCCTCGCCCAGAGCCCAGATCATTTTTATTATCTGCTTTGCAAGGTAATATCCCGGCGCTGCCTTTGCCGCAAAGATATATGTTTTGGGAACGAACTCCATATAGGGATCTTCCAGCAGTTTGTTGTATTCTGCGATGATGTTGAGCACATTGAGGTGCTGTCTCTTATATTCGTGCAGACGCTTTACCTGAACGTCAAATATCGCGTCGGTATTGAGGACAGTTCCGAAATTGCTCTTTACATATTTTGCAAAGCGTTCCTTGTTCTGCTTTTTGATATCGGCAAGGCGGGTTATTACCTTCTTGTCGTTCTCGAACTTGTTAAAATTGATAAGTTCGCCGGCATTTTTCTTGAATCCTTCGCCTATAGTGTCCTCCAGCAGCTTGGTAAGTCCCGGATTGGACTGGAGCAGCCATCTTCTGTAAGCGATACCGTTGGTAACGTTCTTGAATTTGTAAGGCGTGTCGGCGTATTCGTTCTTGAAAACGTCTGTCTTGATTATGTCAGAATGGAGCTTTGAAACGCCGTTTACGCTGTGTGAAGCGCATACGCAAAGCAGAGCCATGTGTATCTGGTTATTCTGAATGATCGACATTCTTGTTACCTTAGCGCTGTCGCCGAGCCGATCCATAAGATCCGCACAATAGCGGTTGTTGATCTCAACGATTATGGAGAAAATTCTTGGTATTATCTGTTTTACGAGGTTTACGTCCCATTTTTCGAGAGCTTCCGCAAGAACTGTGTGATTGGTGTAGGCAAATGTGTTTGTAACGATGTGCCATGCCTTTGCCCAGCTGTATCCGCAGTCGTCGAGAAGTATCCTCATAAGTTCGGGGATAGCAAGCGTCGGGTGTGTATCATTGATGTGTATAGCTACTTTTTCGTGAAGGTTGTCAAGAGTTCCGTAAACTCTCATATGTCTGTCAACTATATCGCCCACCGAAGCCGCGCACATAAAATACTGCTGACGGAGGCGGAGGCTTTTTCCTTCAAGGTGATTATCGTTAGGATACAGCACCTTGGATATCGCCTGAGCTACGGTATTCTGGCTGAGTGCCTTTGCATAATCTCCCTGATTGAACATTGCCATATCGAAGGAAGGCGCTTTTGCCTGCCAGAGCCTCAGTATCGAAACAGCGTCGTTTCCGTATCCGGGAACATACATATCATACGGAACGGCCTGTACCGTGCTGTAATTGGTGTAAGAAATATGGTGGTACTTGTCGTCCCAGTATTCGCTGAGATCGCCCTCAAAATGAACGTCTATGGCTTTATCGAGTCTGGGAACGAGCCAGCTTTCTCCTCCGGGGAGCCAGTTGTCGGGCAGTTCGGTCTGCCAGCCGTCCTCTATCTTCTGCTTGAAAATACCGTACTCATAGCATATGGAGTAACCCATAGCAGGGTAACCGTCCGTTGCAAGTCCGTCAAGGTAGCATGCCGCAAGACGTCCGAGACCGCCGTTTCCGAGTCCCGCATCGGGTTCGTAGTCGTAGATCCTTTCGAGATTTACGCCCCACTCCTTGAATATCTCGTTGACCATTTCGTTTATTTGCAGGTTGAAAAGGCTGGTTTTAAGGGAACGTCCCATAAGGAATTCCATAGAAAGGTAGTAAACTTCTTTTCTTCCGGCAGACTGGTTCTTGGTGCGGAACTTGTGTCTCCTTTCGCGGAGTATATCGACTACTACCGACGAAAGGGCTTTATAGAACTGATTATCCGACGCTTCCGTAGGCGTAACGTTAAAGCCCACCTGAAGTTCATTGAGCAGTTTCTGCTGAAAGTCCTCTTTACTTATAACAGGTACCATATCATCTTCTCCAATCTGTTCATAATTAAGCGCATATTGAACGTTTTATGCGTATTTGAAAGTATGATCCTCATTAACGGATAATGCATGTACGATATTCCGGATTTATACTTTTCATAATTATTAATTATACCCTATTTTGACATCTAAAGCAAGCATAACACAAAAAATACTTAATTTTTTTACTTAGTCTTTTAAAAAAATTAATCTGAGCAGCGTTAAAAGGCGTTCAAACTCAGTTTTCAAGCCGATATGGCCGTGATCTCCCTAAGAAAACAATGTCAACCGGTCCTGCAATTATGCCGCAGCCCCGCTCCGGTTGACAAAATCTGCCCGACCTGCTATAATTTTAGAGAGAATAAATTCGGAAGGGATCTTTATGCTGCCCGAAAATATAGAATACATTATTTTTGATATGGACGGAACTTTGCTGGACAGTCTTTCCGTCTGGGCGGATTCGGACTGCGAATTCATAACCGGTCTGGGACGGGAATACGATCCGTCCCATTCAAAAGCTATGAAGGCCATGCATTTTGATTCCGCATGCGAATACCTCGTGCGGGAATTCTCGCTGCCCTTCTCTCCCGAAGAAACAGGCAGGAGGATCCTTGAGATAGTGGAAGAACGGTATCTTAATGCCGTTCCTTTAAAGGACGGCGCGGAAGAATTCATAAAGTCGGCCGCCGGACGTGGAATAAAAATGTGCGTTGCAACTTCCAACAGGAAAAAACTTGCCGAGGACGCTCTCAAAGCAAAAGGTATCCTTGAAAATATGGGATTTGTCATTACTTCCGACGAGGTCGGCTGCGGTAAAGAATCACCTGAGATCTTCCTGAAAGCGGCTGAAAAATTGGGAGGAGAACCCTCCCGAACGGCAGTCTTTGAAGATTCTCTCCATGCCGTTATATCCGCTGAAAAGGCAGGCTTTTACGTTGTGGGAATGTTTGACAAGACTTACGCGGAGGAATTTGACAGCATCAGAAAACACGCCGATATTGCGATAAAGTCTTTTAAGGAGCTTTTGAAATGAAAAAAATTCTTGTTGGCATGAGCGGAGGCGTGGACAGTTCCGCCGCCGCGCTGCTGCTGAAAAATGCTGGGTATGACGTCTGCGGCTGTACGCTGAAGCTTTTTGACGGCTATGACAGCGAGGACGCCCTGACCCGCACCTGCTGTTCCCTTTCGGACATTGAGGACGCAAAAGCCGTCTGCCGCAAGATCGGCATAGAACATTTCGTTTTCAATTTTAAAGACGATTTCCGCCGCGAAGTTATGGATAGGTTCGCCGACAGCTATATAAACGGAGAAACTCCCAATCCATGTATCTGCTGCAACAGATATATAAAATTCGGCAAAATGCTCCGCCGTGCCATGGAACTGGGATTTGACGGTATCGCTACCGGGCATTATGCCGGCATACGGTATGACGAAAGATCGGGAAGAACGCTTCTTATACGTCCTGCGGACAGAAAAAAAGATCAGACTTACGTTCTGTACAATATGACCCAGTTTCAGCTTGAACGCACTGTCTTTCCGCTTTATGAACTGGAAAAAACGGATATACGCGCTATTGCCGAAGAAAACGGTCTTATAAATGCCCGCAAACCGGACAGTCAGGATATCTGTTTCGTTCCGGACGGCGATTATGCGGATTTTATCAAAAGACATACGGGAAAAACCTTTCCGGAAGGAAATTTCCTTGACACGGACGGCAACATTATCGGCAGACATCAGGGAATACAGCATTACACTATCGGTCAGAGGAAAGGCCTTGGAGTGACTTTCGGCAAGCCGGTATTCGTCTGCGATAAAGATTCCGAAAACAATACGGTAACTCTCGGAGACAGCGAAGACCTTATGAAGATTTCCGTCACCGCCGAGGACGTGAACCTTATTTCCGTGCCTGATATTTCCGCGCCTATGAGGATCACCGCAAAGACTCGCTACAATATGCACGATTCGGCGGGAACTCTTGAAAGAGCCGGAGACAGCCGCATAAAAGTGACTTTTGACGTTCCCCAGCGCGCCCCCGCAAAAGGACAGGCGCTTGTTATCTATGACGGGGATATCGTTGTGGGCGGAGGAACTATAGTGTAATCCCGGATCAAAGGCGTGAATAAAATTTAATATATTATTGAAAGGACTTGATACTATGAAAGAGATCTCCGTAAACGAACTTGACTTCAACCCTTGGAACAGGATAGGCAAGGACTGGTTCCTTCTCACCTGCGGGAACAAGGAAAAATTCAACACCATGACCGCGGCTTGGGGTTATGCGGGAGTTATGTGGGGAAAGAACGTTTTTGCCGCCGTTGTGCGCCCTACCCGCTACACTTTTGGATTTATGGAGAACAACGACCTGTTCACCGTCAGCTTTTACGACGAAAAATACCGTCCCGCACTGAGATTTTGCGGCTCATATTCCGGACGCGACTGCGACAAACCCGCTCAGGCCAAGCTCGATCCCGAATATATCGACGGAACGGTGACTTTTGAGGAGGCAAAACTTACTCTTGTCTGCCGCAAGATCTACGCTCAGGATATGGACGTTTCCCTTATGGCTGACGATGTAAAGCCTGCCAACGGAAACGACCCTATTCACAAACTTTTCATAGGAGAAATAATCAAGGCTTATGAAAACTAAGGAGATCTTATCTCCCGACAGGTAAAATATATGCGGTCCGCAGCACGGTATATCCCCGTATAGGCATAACGGACCGCACAGCTGAAAATTTTTCGGGGAAAAGTATGCCCGAAGGAGCAAATATACGGGCATATTACCCGTATATTATTCATAGACTTGTATTGACAAGCTGCTGAACAGCAATAAAGTCTGCCTATGCAGGGCAGATAAATATGCCAGAATATCGGAGACGTCTATTCTATGGGATTTTTTGAACTTTTTATGATAGGCATAGGGCTTTCTGCGGACGCGTTTTCCGTCTCCGTCTGCAAAGGTCTTAATATGCGGAAATTAAACCTCGGACACACTTATATCATCGCTTTGTTTTTCGGGGGATTTCAGGCGCTTATGCCCCTTATCGGATATTTCCTCGGCTCGGGATTTTCAAAATATATCGAATCTTTCGACCACTGGATAGCTTTTATCCTGCTGCTTTTTATCGGCGGGAAAATGATCTTTGACGCCC
>CANRJZ010000029.1 GCA_947631055.1 uncultured Clostridia bacterium
GTTAGTTCAAGGGGAACGCTCTCTCTTGCAGAGCGTTCCCCTCTTTCCAAC
Source organism: uncultured Clostridia bacterium (assembly GCA_947631055.1). GTDB lineage: Bacteria > Bacillota > Clostridia > Oscillospirales > Ruminococcaceae > RGIG8773. The sequence goes on from CANRJZ010000029.1 coordinate 52, forward strand.
AGCTAAAGGCTGTTGGAAATTCACCCCTTTGCAGAGCGCTTTGAGGAAGGGGAATTTCGCCGTCTGCGGACGGCGACGGGGGCTTTGCCCCTCGACCCCACCAGCGCGGCTGCGCTGGACCAGCTATTGTTTCTTACGTTTAGTGTGCTAATTTATCATTTGAAATTAAACCTTTATATCTCAACTCTTAACTCTCAACTCTCAACACTACATTATAATTTTTTCGCAAAGCGCCGGACAGTATCTTTTATACCGCCGCCGGTTCGTCCGTTTCCTGACGGGCATTGTATAACTTCCAGTAATCGCCTTTCTTTGCAAGAAGTTCTTCATGAGTGCCGCTTTCGGTTATTCCCATGTTGGAAACATACATTATCTTGTCGCAGTTCTTTATGGTAGAAAGCCTGTGCGCGATTATAAACGAAGTTCTTCCTTCAAGCAGACGTTCAAGACCTTCCTGAAGAAGTTTTTCGGTCTTTGCATCAATGGACGATGTCGCTTCGTCCAGAACAAGTATTTTCGGATCGCTTATGAGTGTTCTTGCAAAGGCGATAAGCTGTTTCTGTCCCTGTGAAAGGGTAGAACCGCCTTCGGTTATTTCCGTGTCATATCCTTTTGGGAATTCGCGTATGAATTCATCTGCACGTACCGTCTTGCAGGCTTTGACTATTTCGTCCATAGTAGCGTCCAGTTTTCCGTAGCGGATATTATCCGCTATAGTACCGCTGAATACAACACTGTCCTGAAGCATTATCCCCATTTGTGAACGGAGAGATCTGAGCGTTACGTCGGAAACGTTATGCTCGTCCACGAGCACCGCTCCGCTGTTGACGTCATAGAAACGCGAAATAAGGTTTACGATAGTCGTTTTGCCTGCTCCGGTAGGACCTACAAGAGCAACGCTCTGTCCTTTTTTTACACTGAATGAAAGATCGTCAAGAACAGTCTTGCTTTCGTCATAGGCAAAGGTAACGCTGTCAAATCGGACATTTCCTTCGATAGGCGGAAGTTCTTCGGCGTTTTCCTTGTCCTTGACGCGGACAGGTTCGTCCAGCGTTTCAAAGATCCTCTCCAGATAGGAGACAGCATTTACAAAGTTGTTGAACAGGTTCGCAAGGTTAAGTATAGGCTGCCAGAAACGTGAAGCGTATCCCGACATTGCAACTATAGTTCCCAGCGATACCGACGCAGGACCTATGATGAGCAGTCCTACCATATATATTGACGCCGAAATGATCGCCGATATCGTATCGACCGTTGGCCACAGCAGGTTATTGTATGTGACCGCTTTCATCCAGTCTTTGCGGTATGCTTCAGAAAGACGGGCAAATATCGCATCGTTTTCTTCCTCACGGCGGAAAAGCTGAGTAACTTTTACTCCTACGATGCCTTCATGGAGATATGCGTTGAGGTTTGAACTTTTATTGGAGACTGCCTGCCATGCCCGACGCTGCTTGTTCTTTATTATAAGTATGAAAGTCATCAGTACGGGAACGCCGGCAAGTATGACAAGCGCCATTTTCCAGTGCATAGCAAACATGAACACCGTAATGAACACAAGATTGAACAATTCAAGAATGAATGTTATTATACCGTTTGAAAGCGTGTCCGAAACGCTGTTTACATAGTTTATTATACGGACAAGTATCTTGCCGTGAGGACGGCTGTCATAATATTCAAAGGAAAGTCTCTGCAAATGTTCAAACAGATCGGTCCTGATGTCAAAAATTATATCCTGACCGACTTTTGTCATTATCCTCGAACGTATCGTCGAGAAAATAACGTTTACAACGATAGTAAGGAGAAGAAGTCCGCCCATGAGAAGAACGAGCTTCCTGTTGCCGCTGGGAATGGCCTCATCTATGGCATACTGCGTGATGACCGGTCCGAAAAGTCCGATAATTACCGCAGCTGCGCTCAGGGACAGGGAAAGTATCATTTTCCATTTGTACCTTGAAACATAGACCATTGCCCGTTTCATATGCCGTATGTCAAAAGGGGATTCAAGCTGTTCGTCTATATCATATTTATTTCTTGCCATAATTCCGCCCCCTTATTCTATATTGCCTTGCTGAAGGTCGTAGATCTCACGGTAGTAACCGTTCTTGTTCTTGATAAGCTCATCATGCGTTCCCATTTCGGAGATCTTGCCGTCTTTGAGAATGATTATCTTGTCAGCGTCTTTTGCGGAAGATATCCTTTGAGCGATTATGATCTTTGTACATTTGAAATCAAGATCCGCAAGGTTTTCCTGAATATGTTTTTCGGTCTCAAGGTCAACTGCGGATGTGGTGTCGTCAAGGATAAGTATCGCAGGACGTATTGCAAGCGCTCTTGCAAGGGAAAGACGCTGCTTCTGTCCTCCGGAAAGACCTACTCCGCGTTCGCCGACTATGGTGTCGTAGCCTTCGTTCAGGTCATGGATAAATCCGTCTGCATCGGCAGCTTTCGCAAAGCGGTAAACGTCCTCGTCCGGCATATTGCTGTTGCCGAATGAAATATTTCCTTCTATGGTATCAGACCATAGAAGAACGTCCTGCATAGCCATACCGATGTTTTTTCTCAGTGTTTCAAGCTTTATAAAGCGCACGTTCACGCCGTCAACAAGGACTTCGCCCTTCTGAGGGTCGTAAAGACGCGGTATAAGATTTACGAGAGATGTTTTTCCCGAACCGGTCTCGCCCATTATTGCAACGGTCTCGCCGGCTTTTATCCCGAAACTTATATCGTCAAGTACGATATTGTCGCCGTATCCGAATGTAACGTTCCTGAATTCAATATCGCCTTTAAGATGTTCGGGCATTTCCTTTGCGTCGGTACGGTCAACGATAAACGGACGGGAATAATAAACTTCGATTATTTTTGTTGCCGAAGCCATAAATCTTTGCAGGTCGTTGACGAGAGTACCTACATTTCTCATAGGGTTTGAAAGCGTCCATATAAGACCGCTGAAAGCAACATATTCACCCATTGTGAGACGTCCGGAAATAACGAAAAATCCGCCTGCGATAAGATGAACTACGGTAAGTCCCTGAGCGGTAGTTTCGATAAAAGGAAAATATTTGAGCCATGTCATCGCAGAATCCTTGTTTGCAGTGGCATAATCGGTATTCTTTTCCTGAAAAAGCTTTATTTCGTAATCCTCGCGTGCAAAAGCGCGGACAACACGGTTTCCGGCAATATTTTCCTGAGCGCGTGTATTCAGCCCCGAAAGTTTTTCACGGAGCGTAACATATTTAGGTCCTACTTCTTTTCTGAATATACCGCTTATGATAAAAATTACCGGAGTAAGTGCCAGTAAGCATAGAGCCATGAGCGGGTCCAGATAGAAGAAGTATATGGTCGTTGTGGTGAAAAGCACCAGACTTTCCAGCAGGGTCTTTATTATCCATGCAACACTGTGGCGGACCATATCTATATCGCCCGAAAGGCGGGTCATAATGTCTCCGGTGCGGTTCTTGTCGTAGAATGTCATATCCTGCCGCTGCACATTGGCAAAAAGGAAATTCCTGATCTTTGCCAGCATACCCTGAGAACATTTTTCATAAAGCATATTTGCATTGAACTGTATCACCGTCCTTGTGAAGGTGAACAGTATCATTCCGCAGCACAGCATTATAAGCAGGCGGCTGTTGTTCTTCAGATTTTCCGCTGCGTTATCGCTGTAAATAAAGGTATCTACTATTTTCTGACTGAATACAGGGTTTGAAATGTACATCATTTGTGCTATAACGGTAAGACAAAGAGCAAATATGTATTTTCCGCGGAAACCTTTCAGGTTTTCCCATATCCATTTTATCTGGAACATAGATGTCCTCCTTTCAGACGACGGTATTTTTTTGCGATTGCCCCTTATTTTATCATATAAATCAAAAAAATAAAAGGGGTTTGTCAAAATTTAGGTACTGACATTTGCAACGAATTTTATTGGATTTTGTCGGCTTGTTTTGTTAATATTTTCCTTAAACGTTTACGCACAGCGGCGCAATTTGCTATCTCATATAAGAAGATAAAAATTATTTATTCAATATAAGGAAAAACCAATTGACTTTTTTGTTAGTTTGTGCTAAAATTATTAAAATTCATTATAAAGGAGCTCTTGTTATGGTAGATGTAAAAAACAGATGGGCGCTTATAACCGGTGCGGCAAGAGGAATAGGCTATCTTACCGCAAAGCTTATGGCCGAAAGAGGATGCAATCTTATACTTCACAGCAGGGACGAATCACATACCGCAAAGATAATTTCCGAAGTAAGCAAAGCCGGCGTGAAAGCCTATGCTGTATCTGCCGAACTGTCAGATCCGGACAGCGTAAAGGCTATGCTTGAAAAAATAGACTCCTTCGGCAAAGATATTGACATTGTAATGAATAACGCCGGAATGCAGGTAGCATACAGGAACGATTATTTCAAAACTCCGGTGGAGGATTATACAAAAAGCTTCAATATAAATACGATAGCGCCTGCTATGATATGCTATCATTTTATGCCGAAGATGATAGAACGCGGATTCGGCAGGATAATCAATACTACCAGCGGCATCACGCTCGAACCCGAACAGGCAGGATATTCCGCCAGCAAAGCGGCGCTGGATAAGATCACTATTGACCTCGGTTCAAAGGTCGAAGGAACTGACGTAATGATAAATCTTACAGATCCGGGCTGGTGCAGGACTGATCTTGGAGGTCCCAATGCTCCCAATGCGCCCGAAAGCGCAATACCGGGAATTGCTGTAGGCGCTTTTGTTGACGATAAAAAATCAGGCCGCTATCTGAACGCACCTTATTTTACCGGAATGACGCTTGAAGAAGCAGTCGCAAAGGCGGAAGCCGAATTTGACAGCCCCTACAGAAAATAAATACATAACTTGCACGAACTCATTCGGAATATGCCGGATGAGTTCTTTTCGTCTGCGGGAAAACTTTTGACAGCAGGGTCTTATGGCATAAAAATATATCCTCCCCGATATCAGGAGAGGATATTTCTGTTGGATATTCCCAATGGAGCTGGAAACGTGACTTGAACACGCGACCTGCGCATTACGAATGCGCTGCTCTACCGACTGAGCTATTCCAGCATAGCATTTTCCGAACACTTATATTATTATATATGCGAATAAAAAAAAAGTCAAGGGAAATTTGCAAATTTATTTGAAATTTACAAAAATGTATGTTATAATGAAAATAGATAAGTGTCATATGTTATGTGAAAACTTGATATTTCCGGAAATAAAGGCGTTTTCTGGAAATAAATGATAAATTTTTGTTTCGGAGGCTGTTTATGGAACGCATTAAGAAAAAAGTATCGGCTTTTACTGTCATTGAGATAATTCTTATCATTATCCTTGCACTGATAATGATAACCATGCTCGTATTGAATTTTGTTTTCAAGGATAAAAATTCTGCGGCGTCATTTTTCGGATACAGTTTCTACAATACAAAATCCGTTGAGATGATGAAGGATATACCTCCCAATACGCTGATAATAGCCAAGGCTTCCGAAAAGGAAAATATCGCCGAGGGTTCGGTCGTGCTGTGCCAGATAGGAACGAGCACCGTACTCATCAGGGTAAATGATATTCAGGAAGAAGAAGGAAAAACATATTATATCGTGCGGTTCGATTACGCCGCAGAAAATGAATCCGTGCGCATAACTCCGGATATGATAGTTGCCAAGGCTATATGGCAGGTGGACGGTTTCGGAAAAGTAATAAATTTTGCGTCCTCCACACATGGTATAATCATATCGGTAGTTATACCGCTTCTGCTGATAATAGCTATACAGGTCGTAAGGATAATAAGCATACGCAGACTGGAAAACGAAGCTTCCGCTATAGACGACATAGATGATCTTATCAATACAAGAGATGACGAGCAGCCGGCGCCGGTCACTTTTACTGAGCCGCGCTTTATCGAGGACGTTACCGGAAAGATACCCGTTCCCGATACCGAAGAAAAAAGCCATGAGAATAATAAGGCGGAAAAAGGTTCTCCGCTTTATACATACGATAATATAATTAAAGAAAAAGAGCCGGCTCTTGTGGGAGCGCGCCGGTCCGAAAGCAGCGGCGTGACCGGTGCCGGTCATACCGGAAGTGCGGTCAAGGACAGCGCAGACGATTTCTTTGAAAAATATTCTCCGAGATCCAAGACTGCCACGCATAGCGGAAATAACGGTCCTGTCGTGTTTACTCCTCATCTTGACAATATAATTCCGGACAATACCCCTGCTGTTCGGTCGGGAGATGCCGGAGAACCTTCCGGAGCAAACGCAACTGCGCCGGTGTATCCGGAAAAGAAATACGTTGCCGAAGAACAGCTTTCCTTTGATAATACCGCAGTTTCGGCTGCGCCGGAAAATATTTCCGCAGCGCCCGGTGTGCCTGAGCCTGCCGAAAAATCTCCCGTACCTGCGGAAACACCCGCAGTACAGCAGAAAGTGCCTTCCGCGCCTAAGAAAAAACGCAGCAGCGCAGCGCTTGAAGAACTTATGGGTATGATAGACGCGGAAGAAAGCAAGCTTAAAAAATAAGCAAAGGAGCAATTTATGTCAGATATCGGCAGAAATATTAATAAAGGTATTATCTTTGACCTTGACGGAACGCTGTGGGATTCTTCCGAACAGGTGGTCCATTCGTGGAACGAAGCGCTTGCGCGCCGCCCAGAAACAGATCTTCAGATAACCGTTGAGGATATGCAGGGATATATGGGAAAAACTCTTGAAAAGATCGCCGGACTGATGCTTCCGGATATTCCTTACAGCCTGAGAATGGATATAATGAAGGATTGCTGCGAAAACGAAAACAGATATCTCCTGAAGCATGGCGGAAGGCTTTTCCCGGATCTGGAAAAAGTCCTCAAAGAACTTTCTGAAAAATATATGCTTTTTATCGTCAGCAACTGTCAGAGCGGGTATATAGAAGTATTCCTTGAGTATCACAAGCTTGGGAAATATTTTACAGATATCGAATGTCCGGGCGGGAGCGGCCTTGAAAAGGCAGGGAATATACGTCTTATCTCCGAAAGGAATTCTCTCGGCAGAGCAGTGTATATCGGAGATACTCAGGGCGACTGCGATTCCGCGGAGGCTGCCGGCGTTGCGTTTATTCACGCGGCATACGGCTTCGGGACGATAGATCATGATGTTCCGGCAGTAAATTCACTGACGGAGATAAAAGCGGCTGTAAAGCCGTTTCTTGACGAGTAAATAAAAGAAGGGAACGTTAATAATGGCAGTTTATCTTGACAATGCAGCAACAACAAGACCATGCGAACCTGCGGTATCGGCGGTTTTTCAGAATATGGTCGAAGACTACGGAAATCCGTCGTCACTGCATGGCATCGGCATTAAGGCGGAAAAAAATATTACCGAGGCAAGAAAGTCCATAGCTGCCGCATTGGTTTGCGATCCGCAGTGTATAACTTTTACGTCCGGCGCAACGGAATCAAATAATATGTCGGTGTTCGGGATCGCCAAAAATTACGGAAAAAGAAAAAAGAAGATAGTCGTTTCCGCCGTAGAACATCCTTCCGTTGCAGAACCGATAAAGTATCTTGAAGAAAAAGAAGGCTTTACGGTGACAAGGATAAAGCCTTCACGGAGCGGCGTCGTCTCGGAGGAGGATTTCCTTTCGGAAGTCGATGAAAATACGTGCCTTGTTTCGTGTATGCTGGTGAATAACGAAACCGGAGCCATACAGCCTGTACGTAAGATATTTTCGGCTGTAAAAAGGGAATTTCCGGAATGTATCACTCACTGCGATGCCGTGCAGGGATTCATGAAAATGCCTATCAAATCGGCGGAGCTTTTTGCCGACGTGCTCGTGGCTTCGGGACATAAAGTACACGCCGTTAAGGGCGTCGGAGCAGTATATGCCCGTAAAGGCATAAGACTTGCTCCTCTTATTCTGGGCGGGGGACAGGAAAAAGGACTGCGTTCGGGAACGGAATCGGTTCCTTTGATAGCAGGCTTCGGCGCGGCAGTGCGCGCACTTATGCCTACAATGAAGACAGCCCATGATAATGCGGGTCAGATCCGTGCATATCTGCTGAAAAAACTGTCAAAGCTTGACTATATAACGGTAAATTCCGATGAGGAACTGTGCTCGCCGTTTATAACCAATTTTTCGGTAAAGGGCATACGCTCCGAGACTATGCTTCATTTCCTTGAGGAAAACGATATTTACGTTTCAAGCGGTTCGGCGTGCTCAAAGGGCGCGCACAGCTCAGTACTTACGTCAATGGGGCTTTCTGACGAGCTGGCAGATTCGGCGATAAGAGTTTCGATAAGCCGCACCACTACCATGGGTGAGATAGATTTGCTTGTCAACGCTGTTCAGAAAGGTTATATGTCGCTTGCCAAGGTAAAGAAATAAGGATCGCGGCAAGGTTCCGGAATTGATGTAAAACCGCGGAACACTGAAAAATTTTGCTGTTCATTTATAGAGAACGAAAGAATTAAGGAGACGCTATGAAAGAACTTATACTTTTTAAAGAGGGCGAGATCGCTCTCAAAGGACTTAATAAGCGCAGCTTTGAGGACGCTTTTATAAGAAATCTGAAACACCGTCTTGCCCCGCTGGGAAAATTTGAGTATGAACGGGCTCAGTCCACGATCTATGCGATACCCGCGTCGGACGATATCGATCTTGACGAAGCCGTTGAACGCGGCTCAAAAGTTTTCGGCGCGGCAGCACTCTGTAAAGCTACTGTACTTAACAAGGATTTTGACGAAATATCTGCCAGGACTATAGAATATATCAAAGAAACTGCCGAAATATCCAAGACTTTCAAGGTCGAAGCAAAACGTTCGGATAAGAAATTTCCGATGAAATCTCCGGAAATATGTATGGAGCTCGGAGGCAGGATACTTGAAGCTTATCCGCATCTCAAAGTGGACGTAAAGGATCCGCAAATGACTGTGACGGTAGAAATACGCGATACAGCCGCTTATATCCATGCGGGAAATCTCAAGGGAGCGGGAGGAATACCGGTGGGAACTTCCGGAAGTGCTATGCTGCTGCTTTCCGGAGGGATAGACAGTCCTGTTGCGGCTTATATGATGGCAAAACGCGGTGTAAAGCTATCGGCTATACACTATGTTTCCCCGCCCTATACTTCCGAAAGAGCAAGAATGAAGGTGGAGCGCCTTTGCGAAAAGCTGACCGCTTATTGCGGAGATATCGCATTTTACTGTGTGCCGTTCACAAAAATTCAGGAAGAGCTTCGGGATAACTGTCCGGAGGAATTTTTTACCATAATTATGCGCCGCCTTATGCTTGAAATAGCGCAGCGTATTGCCGAGGAAAAGGAAATACAGGCGCTCGTTACCGGAGAAAGCGTTGGTCAGGTGGCAAGCCAGACCATGGGAGCGATAGTATGCACCGACGCCGTATGCCGTATGCCGGTATTCCGTCCGGTGATAGGAATGGACAAGACGGAAATAATTGAGATCGCAAGAAAGATAGATACGTTTGATATTTCCATAGAACCGTATGAGGACTGCTGTACGGTATTTACCCCCAAACACCCTAAAACAAGACCGATCCCCGCAGACGTGGAAGCCGCCCAGAACGCTTTTGACTTTGAGCCGCTCGTTGCCGAAGCTGTCAGAAATACCGAATTGAAAGTAATAAAACTGTGATTTTTTGCTTTTTGGTAATGATTTTTTGATAAGTTTGTGTAAATAAGATGAAAGGTTTTGGCATATGCTACAAAATGTTCGGTTTTCCTTGACGATTTGACTAAAATGGTGTATTATTATAGTATCGGATATTATCGACGCCGATGATTGGAGGAAGTTCTTAAAAAATGGCACTTTCCGGAAGCGCCCGCAAGGCCTATAAAAAGGCTGTAAAGGCAAAGAAAAAGAAAAAACGCGGTCACTGGCTCCTCATACAGAAGGGAGACAGCGCTAAGGAAATCGCAAGCAAGCTGTTCACTCAGTTTGCGGTGCTTGTGCTTATAGCCTGCGGAGCAATACTTGTAAATGAGGTCAGACTTTCGCTTAGTTCAAAATGGCTGAATGATTCTCTGAAAGATCTTTATTACACTTACATCAATAAGGGAGATAACAACGGCGAGCTGCTTGACAGCGCAAAGGCGCTGCTTGAAATAAATCCCGATACCGTAGGCTGGGTGCAGATAGACGGCACCAATATATCCCTTCCGGTAGTCCAGAGACGGGATAAGGACGGCAACGAGGCTTACCTTAAAACTGCTTTTGACGGCAGTTCAAACAAAGCCGGAACGATCTTCCTCGATATGAGGAACGTACTTAACGCCCATGAGCGTTCGGACAATCTGATAATTTACGGTCACAACCAGAAGGACAAGACCATGTTCGGCGACCTTGCAAATTATAAGAAAAATATAGATTATTATTCTCAGCACCCGACGATAATTTTCAGTTCCAATTATAGGACCGATGTTTATAAGATATTTGCATATTTCGTAACGCCTACGCTGGAATCACAGACGGCGGACGGATATGTTTTTGACTACCACAACAGGCTGAATTTCAGCACCAGAGAGAAATATGACGATTTTATAAATAACGTTATGCTCCGTTCCCAGATAATAACTCCTGTTGACGTGGAATACGGAGATGAGTTCCTGACGCTTTCTACCTGTTCAAACGAGTTTTCAAATTCGCGCTTTGCCGTATTTGCAAGAAAAGTCAGGGACGGCGAGGACGAAACGGTGGACGTTTCGCAGGCGTATCTCAATCCGAACGCTAAAGAACCGGATTGGAACGTAATCTACAGATAAACGAGGTGTGTTCCCATGGCGGGATATAAAGACAAGCAAAGCTTTGCGGAAAGATTTATCCCTATGAAGGGCGATTCCGCACAGGAAATATCCAGAAAGATAATAACCATTGTTGCCGCAGTGGTGCTTGTGGCTGCGCTTGCGGTGCTTGCGGTATATTTCATAAAACAGGCACAGAACAGGGCGGAGATCGAAAAACAGCGCGAACAGCACAATGAGCCTACAGTCATAACTCAGGCTACCACCACCGCTCCCGTGGAAACGGAAGTGTCCGTTACCGAAACGGAACCGCCTCCGCTGGTAATGCTGGATAATATCAAAAGCTTTGTTGAGGAAAATCCCGATACCGCCGGCTGGCTGACCGTTCCCGGTACCAATGTGGATAACGTTGTTCTTCAGACGGACAACAACGATTATTACATGGACAAGGATTTTTACGGTAAGAGCAATAAGGCGGGACAGATATTCATTGATTTCCGCAGCATTATAAACGACTATGACGAAAACCAGACGGACAACGTTGTGATATACGGTCATAATCAGGCGGATATGAGTATGTTCGGTTCGCTGAAAAGATATAAGATAAAGAAGGAAAATACAAAGAATTTTGATTTTTACCTTGAGCATCCTACATTCACGTTCAGCAGCCTGTATGAAGAATATACCTACAAGATAATCGCGCTGTTCGTTATAGAGATCGAACCGGAACAGACAAGGGACGGTATTATTTTCGATTATCACAATTACATAAATTTCACCAAGAAACGTACTTTTGAGGATTTCAAAGAAAATGTGATGAAAAGGACCGCCGTCAATACGGGAGTGGATTTTGATGAAAATGATAAATTCATTACGCTTTCCACCTGTTCAAACGAATTTGAACCCTCAAGATTTGTGATCATTGCAAGACGTACAAGAGACGGAGAAAGTCCGGAAGTGGATACGTCTCTTGCTGAGCTGAATATGGATATGCTCGAACCGGATTATAATTTCATTTACGGCAGATAACCGAGGTCTTTTATAATGTCTGATGATAAAAAGTTTACTCTTGACGATATACTTGCTGAATATGACGATAAGGATCGCGATCCGACGTCTGAGGACAGATCTGTTCCCGATGTGCAGAATGAACCGGAGTATGATGATTATGAGGACGGTGAGGAACAGGACTTTTCCGGCGCAGATGCGGGGGAGCCTATGTTCGCTCCTGCCAGTCTGTTCAGTTCGGAAACAGATGATATTTACGAAGAAAAAGACGATATACCGGATACGGAAGAGGAAATTTTTGATGACGGCAGCGATGATGACACAGAAATAAATGAAGAACTTCTTGTTGAAGAAGCTTCCGGCGAGGAAACTTCCGACGTTAATGAAAAAGCCGCGCCGGACATTGATGAAGAAGATATTTCCGCAGGAAAATGGGCTGAAAGATGTCCATTATGTCAGGGAAAACTACAGAGCGGCAAATGTGTTTCATGCGGCTACAGGATGCCCGACGAGGACGATATAAGCGCATTATACAACTACGATCCCTCCGATCACCCGCAGCCGGAAGAAGAAAATATCCGCGAGATGATCCCCGAAATACCGGAAGAAGATGATCCGGAGACCGAAGATATTCCCACAGACGGACAAGAAGAAGCCGCAGCGGTATCCGATGAAAATGCCGATGCCGTCGGGGACGTGAGCGACAAGTGGATAATCAGATTTCTGAAAGGGATATTTCCCGTAAAAGGCGACAGTGTAGGCGAGATCATCAGAAAGATAATATTCCTTGCGGCGCTTATCGTGTTTATCGGTGCGGGAATAATGCTTATCAGCACTCTTATACAGTCAAATGAGGCGATGAATATTCAGGAAACGGCGCAAAGCGTTATTATGACCACCGTTGCCACCGAGATAGATGAAGAAGGAAATATCATTACGATAGCTCCTACCGAAGAAGAGATAGCCAAGCACAATTTTGATGTAGCCGAGTATTACAAAAAAATAAATGAAGATTACGTAGGATATCTTGAAGTCGAAGGCTGCGATATCTATGAACCTATAGTTCAGGGCGACGACAATGATAAATACCTGAGAACGAATATTTCGGGCGGGTACAACAAGGCAGGCACTGTTTTCATGGATTACAGATGCATCGTGACCAAGGATTATACTTCTCCGAATGTAGTGCTATATGGACATAATCAGGAAGACGGCACAATGTTCGGAAACCTTAAAGAATATAAACAGGATCCCGAATTTTACAGCGAACATCCGGCAGTCAAGTTCAGTTCCGAGTATGAAACGGGAACATATCTTATTTATGCGTATTTCGTGACGCATGTCTATGCCAATCAGGACAGCAACGGCGAGGTATTCCATTATCACGATTATATAGAAACGCTTAATGATGAATCTACATTCAATTGGTATATAAATGAAGTGCAGGAACGCAATCAGATAGTTTCTCCAGTTGATGTACAGTTCGGCGATAAACTTCTTTGCCTTTCTACATGTTCAAACGAATTCACCGATTCGCGCTTTGTCGTTTTTGCAAGAAAGCTCCGCGACGGCGAAAGCGTGGACGATTATGATTTTTCTGAGGCATATCTTAATCCTTATGCCAAGGGAGTTGACTGGGACGCAATTATGTCCGGAGATGACGAAGACAGTCAGGGAACGGAGATAATTGACGACGACAGCGCTCCGGAATATACGACATGGTCAAAATCTGACAGCAAAAAGAACAACGGGCGCGGAAATATGAGCGAGGAAAGGCGGCTCATACCTCCTGCCGATGAAACGACCGTTCCGGAAGTTACGGCGGAAAAAACAGAAACAAAGAAAAAAAGCAGCTCAAAGAAAACTTCGTCCGCTGCGGAGGAAACTTCCGTTAGCGTTCAGGAAACAGAGGAGACATCTTCCGATGAAAGTACCGTGACGGAAGCACCGGTTCCGGACGAGGATACCCAGACGCAGACTGCCGTATAGAATAAAGATAAAATAAAGGATATCTTTATGGCAGCTGCGGAAAGTATATTTTTATGTGTAGAAAATCAATGAAAGGATGATCGGCAGATGGCAATGTCGGATGAGGTACGTTCGGCTCCTCGCTATAAGCCAAAGGAAAAAAAGAAGAAAAAAACTTTTGCGGAAGCATTTATTCCTATGAGAGGAGATCCGCCCGGAGAAATAGTCAGCAAGGTGATCGCTCTTCTGGCTATACTGGCGCTTATAATTTGCGGGATAATACTGGGTGTGTATTTCTATCACATCTACGAGGCAAAACAGAATAACTTACATATTGATAATATGTATAAAGAGATAAATAAGCAGAGTTCGGCTGAAGCATCGCCGCAGCAAACGGTCACTACTTCCGTCAATGATGAAGGAGAGATAGTAAGACCGCCTCTTGTAAATCTTCCCTTTGCAGACGAGATGCTGGCTATCAATCCCGATTATGTGGGATATGTTTCCATTCCGGACAGGGTGAACGAAGCCGTTGTTCAGGCAGCCGACAATGATTACTATTTAAAAAAGAATATATACGGTCAGACACGTTCCTGCGGTACGGTCTTTGCCGATTACAGGGACAATGTAAGCGATTATGCCGATCTTCAGTCAGATAATATAATCCTTTACGGTCATAATCAGCGTGACGGATCAATGTTCGGCGAGTTGGACTATTATAAATGGGACGATAAATACTGGCTGAAAAATCCGTTCATTTATTTTGACAATAAATATGAACACAGCGTTTATGTAATAATCTCATCGTTTGTTGTGAATACCGAACCGGAGCATGACAACGGTTATGTTTTTGATTATCAGAACTATATCAATTTCAATGACGCATATCCCTTTGATACATTTATAAAGGAAATAACGGAACGCAGTCATTTCTTTACCGGTATCGACGCCACTGAAGACGATAAGTATATAACACTTTCAACGTGTTCTTACGAGTGGGAGCCTGCCCGCCATGTTATCATAGGCAGAAAGCTCCGCGACGGAGAAACCACGGAGAACATTGATCTGTCAGGATTTGAAGTCAATCCGAACCCGAAGTGGCCTGCTGTTTATTATAAGTATAACGGCGGCTCATATCAGGGATAAACAAGTATTTATGACGTTCAACAAGGAAGAAGGGGTCAAAAATGAAGCTGAATGCAGTGCTGGGGATAACCACAGCAGCTATGCTGGCCGGTAATTTCTGCACATTTGCGCTGTGTATGGTCGAAGATGTTGAAGATAATCCTATATCTCCTGAATACTATTATTATAATAATGAGGAAGAAAGCGGCGATAAACTTCTTGCCGAAGCGGCAGAAGAGCCAGTGCCGCAGGAAAATGCGGTGACGGTACCGGATAAGCAGGATATGCTTCCGCCGGAGCATGAAGATGTTCCTGCCGAAACAACGCCGCCGGAAGAAAACGACGGTTTTGACGAAGAAGCGTTTCCGGTTGCGGTAACGGCAGTTCCCGAATCTTATTCACCCGCTGATGAAGCTGATCCGGTAATTCCTTCGGAAATATCTGACGTCAGCGAACCGGAAGAAGAGGATTATCCCGAAGAATACGACGTTGAAGAATATGACGACAGCAGCGCCGAAGCTGAGGAGCGCTCCGTATACGGTACGGACAGTCCTAAGGACAATACTCTTTTTGCGGAAAATGAAGAAATATTCGGTTCGGAAGATGATAATTACTATGATCCCGAAGATGACAGCATAGTTACCGAGCCGATGT
The DNA here is from genome assembly GCA_947631055.1 of uncultured Clostridia bacterium. GTDB lineage: Bacteria > Bacillota > Clostridia > Oscillospirales > Ruminococcaceae > RGIG8773. The sequence goes on from CANRJZ010000029.1 coordinate 15,551, forward strand.
TTGCCGACGATATAGACGACGTGCCGAATGAAATAGTCGTTACCCTTTTTGACAGCGGCAGCGAAGCTTTTCCTGAGGATACATCCGTGTCGGTGAATGTTGACGGTTCAGGCGATCTTACCGGCGAGACGTTTACGGCGCGCTTTGACGGCGCCGTGCAGACAGTCAATGCATATGACCTTATCTGCTGGATAGTAAATAATGAAATATCTTCAAGTTTCAGTGATGAAGCAATAAAAGCTCAGGCTGTAGCGGCATATTCTTACGTCAAATATCATAATGTGCACGGATTGACTCCCAGCGTGCTGGTAAAGAAAAATCCTTCACAGAGAATAAAAGATATGGTTTCTTCCGTATGGGGCGTCTGCTGCTATTATAACGGCAGCGTTGCACAGACGGTATATATGGCTTCTTCGTCGGGATATACGGCGGACGCTAAAAATGTATGGGGAGGAAGTTTCCCGTATCTTAAAAGCGTTGCATGTCCGTTTGACGCGTTGAGCGACCCGAATTACGGAGTAGTAAAGCAGGTCAGCGTATCGGAAATGAAGTATTACCTTGAAAATTCTCTTGGTATCACATTATCGGACGATCCGTCAAACTGGATAAAAATACAGGGTTACATAGACGGAAATTACGTTTCGTCGATCAATATAGACGATCAGACAACGATCTCGGGAAGAAAGATGCGTGAAACGGTTTTCAACTATAAACTGAAAAGCGCTGCATTTGACGTTTCCTACAGCGACGGCATATTTACATTCATTACATACGGATACGGTCATGGAGTGGGAATGAGCCAGAACGGTGCAAACATTCTCGCTAAACAAGGATATTCATATGTTGATATACTTAAATATTATTTCACGGGAATTGAAGTACTATGACAATGTATGAAATAATTACCAAGAAAAAGCGTAACGCTGAACTTAGCACAGATGAGATAAACAAGGTAGTTGCCGGCTATACTGCCGGCAGCATACCCGATTATCAGATGTCTGCGCTTCTTATGGCGATATGCTTTTCTTCTTTATCGGACAGGGAAACTGCCGACCTTACCATGGCTATGGCACATTCCGGAGAGATGCTGGAACTTGATCTTGACGGTTTCAGAGTGGATAAGCACAGTACGGGCGGAGTCGGAGATAAAGTTACGCTCATAGCTTCTCCGGCGGCGGCGTCATGCGGAGTATATGTTCCGAAAATGTCCGGACGCGGTCTTGGCCATACGGGAGGAACTATTGACAAGCTTGAATCTGTGCCGGGATTTGATACGGCTCTTTCATATGAAAGATTTATAGAGTGTGTCCGCAGGGCGGGACTTGCCGTGTCGGGACAAACAAAAGATATCGTTCCGGCGGATAAGAAGATATATGCTCTTAGGAATGTTACCGCTACGGTGGACAGTATCCCGCTCATATGCTCGTCGATAA
>CANRJZ010000030.1 GCA_947631055.1 uncultured Clostridia bacterium
CACAGGCTTGCCGCGCCCTTAAACAGGAGGGTCTGGAAGTAGTCCTTATCAACTCCAACCCCGCTACAATAATGACTGACAAGGCTATGGCGGACAAGGTCTATATCGAACCGCTTACCCTTGATGTTGTAAAGAAGATCATCGAGATAGAAAAACCGGACAGCGTTCTGTCCACTCTCGGCGGACAAACCGGTCTGACGCTTTCCATGCAGCTTGCGGAATGCGGTTTTCTTGACGAACACGGTGTAAAGCTCCTCGGCGCAGATCCGGAAACTATCCACAAAGCCGAGGACAGACAGGCTTTCAAGGATACAATGGAAAAGATAGGCGAACCGTGTATTCCCTCAAAAGTTGTTGAGACCGTTGACGATGCGGTCGAATTTGCGGAAGTGATAAGCTATCCTGTTATTGTCCGTCCTGCATTCACCCTCGGCGGAACAGGCGGCGGCATCGCCAACAATGAGGAGGAACTCCGCGATATTGCAACGAACGGATTGAGGCTTTCTCCCATAACGCAGGTGCTTATCGAAAAGTGCATAAGCGGCTGGAAAGAGATAGAGTTTGAAGTTATCCGTGACAGCAAGGGAAATGTTATAACCGTCTGCTCCATGGAAAACTTCGATCCGGTGGGCGTACATACAGGCGACTCGATCGTTATCGCTCCCGCGGTAACTCTTACCGATAAAGAATATCAGATGCTCCGTACAGCGGCGCTGAATATAATTTCCGAACTGAAAGTAGAGGGCGGCTGCAACTGCCAGTTCGCGCTCCACCCGACAAGCTTTGAATATGCGGTAATTGAGGTAAACCCCAGAGTTTCACGTTCTTCCGCGCTGGCGTCAAAGGCCACCGGTTATCCTATCGCAAAGGTCGCAACGAGAATTGCCATAGGCTACACTCTGGACGAGATAATCAATCAGGTAACGGGTAAGACCTACGCTTGCTTCGAGCCCGCACTTGACTATGTTGTAGTAAAATTCCCAAAATGGGCATTCGATAAATTCGTTTATGCAAAACGTACCCTCGGAACACAGATGATGGCTACCGGTGAAGTAATGGCGATAGGAACTTCCTTTGAACAGGCTATGATGAAAGCCGTCCGCTCAATTGAGTTGGGAATGGATACTCTTGACCTGAAAAAGTTTGCGCGTCTTACCGATGATGAAGTGCGCAATCAGCTTTATTCCGTGGACGACGAACGCGCCTTTGCGGTATTTGAAGCGCTGAAACGGGGAATTTCAGTAGAGACTATACACGATATTACCAAAATAGACTGCTGGTTCATTGACAAGCTGAAAAATCTTGCGGAACTGGAAAAACTTCTTGCGGAAGGCGAGCTTACCGAAGAAAAATATGACCTTGCCAAGAGATACGGTTTCCTTGACAGCACTATTGAACGGCTCAGCGGGCAGAAATGCCCCAAGCGCAGAAGAGCGGTATTCAAAATGGTAGATACCTGCGCAGGTGAGTTCAAGGCGGAAACTCCCTATTTCTACTCCACATTTGACGAGGAAAACGAAGCAAAGCAGTTCATTGAACGCACCGACAAGGGCAAGAAAAAAGTCGTTGTTTTCGGTTCGGGACCTATCCGCATAGGTCAGGGCATAGAGTTTGACTATTGCTCCGTACACTGCGTATGGGCATTGAAAGAAATGGGTTATGAAGCGGTCATCTGCAACAACAATCCGGAGACCGTTTCCACCGACTTTGACACAGGCGACAGACTGTATTTTGACCCGCTTACAAAAGAAGATGTTGAAGCTATCATCGAAACGGAACAGCCTTACGGCGTTGTAGTTCAGTTCGGCGGACAGACTGCAATAAAACTTACAAAGCACCTTTCCGAAATGGGCGTGAACATTCTGGGAACGTCAGCGGACAGCATTGACGCCGCCGAGGACAGAGAACGTTTTGACGAACTTCTCAATAAGTGCGGCATACCCCGTCCTGCCGGACATACGGTAATGAACACTGAAGAAGCCCTGAAAGCCGCAGAAGATCTGGGTTATCCCGTTCTTATGCGCCCGTCGTATGTTCTTGGCGGTCAGAATATGATAATTGCCCATTCCGATCAGGATATCATCGAATATATGGAGATCATCATGCGCGGAGGTCTGGAAAATCCTGTCCTCATAGACAAGTATATGATGGGCAAGGAAGTTGAAGTTGACGCGATCTGCGACGGTGTGGATTACGTTATTCCCGGAATTATGGAACATATCGAACGTGCGGGAATACATTCCGGCGACTCGATATCCGTATATCCTGCTCTGACGCTTACCAAAAAGATCCGCGAAACGATCATCGAATATACGAGACGTCTTGCAATGGAACTTCACGTTATCGGTCTGGTAAATATCCAGTATGTCGTTTACAATGATGAAGTTTATGTTATCGAGGTAAATCCTCGTTCTTCAAGGACAGTACCGTATATTTCAAAGGTAACGGGCGTTCCTATGGTCGATATTGCAACAAAAATTATGCTGGGCGAAAGTCTGAAAGATCAGGGTTACACCAGCGGACTTTATAAAGAAGCGGACTTTATCGCAGTAAAAGTTCCGGTATTCAGCTTTGAAAAGCTCCATGACGTGGATACCGCTCTTGGCCCTGAAATGAAGTCCACCGGCGAATGTCTGGGAATTGCACGCAGTTTTGAAGACGCGCTCTACAAAGGACTTGTGGCGGCAGGCTACAATCTTGAAAAGAAGCAGGGCGGGGGAGTTCTGATAACCGTCCGCGACACTGACAAGCAGGAGATAATTTACGTTGCGGAAAAATTCGAGCATCTCGGCTTTGATATTTACGCTACAAGCGGAACGGCTTCGCTGCTCAATAAAAATATGGTTGCGGCAAATGTTGTCCGTCGTGTTTCCGAGGAAAAACCAAACGTTATGACGCTTCTTGACAGCGGAAAGATAGACTATGTTATCTCCACATCTGCAAAGGGACGTATCCCCGCATTTGACAGCGTTAAGATACGCCGCAAGACGGTGGAACGTTCTATCTGCTGCCTGACCGCAATCGACACGGCAAATGCCGTTGCAGACATTCTTATGATGGGCAAGAAGATCACGGATATGGAAATGGTGGATATTACAAAAATTTAACGGCTTTATCTGCGGGAATGTTCCGGTTTTTTGGGTAAAATTAATACTGGAACATTCACGCGGAATTTATTACAGGAGGCTTTCAATGAAATACACACAGGGAAAATATCCCATACTTTCCAAAAAAACTCTTGCCAGGGAAATTTACGATATGACTATACTTTGTCCGGAAATTGCTGAGATCGCAAAAGAGGGACAGTTCGTAAACGTAAAAGTAAACGGCTTTACGCTCCGCAGACCTATTTCAATATGTTCTATCGACCGTGAAAAAGGCACTCTGCGGATAGTTTTTGAAGTCCGCGGCGAGGGTACAAAAGAAATGTCACAGCTTGCGGAGGGCGAACTTATCGACATTGTTGCGCCTCTTGGCGGACGCGGTTTCAAGGTGGATCAGTTTGAAACGGCAGTAATTATCGGCGGCGGGATAGGTACTCCTCCCATGCTTGCGGTAGCGGAAAAATTCGGCGAAAAGGGAACTGTAATAAGCGGTTTCCGGAACGCTGCGGCGGTCATTCTTCAAGAAGATTTTAAATCAACAGGCGCGGAAACTATCCTATGCACCGACGACGGTTCGGCAGGAAAGAAAGGCTTTGTCACCGATGCGCTGAAAGAAGTCCTTGCACGGAAAAAGCCGGACGTTATATTTGCCTGCGGTCCGGACGTTATGCTCAGACGGGTAATTGAAATTGCAAAAGAAAATAATATAAAATGTCAGGTCTCACTTGAAGAGCGAATGGGCTGCGGCGTGGGAGCGTGTCTTGTCTGCGCTTGCAGAACTATCCGGAACGGCGATGAATATTACGCTCATGTCTGCAAGGACGGTCCTGTTTTCAATGCGGAGGAGGTGCTTTTCGATGAGTGATAAGCTTTCGGTGAATTTTGCCGGTGTGGATCTCAAAAATCCTATTATCCCCGCATCGGGTGCGTTTGGTTATGGACGGGAATATGAAAATTTCTATCCTCTTTCTACTCTTGGGGGGATTTCCGTAAAAGGCACGACAGGTACAAAGCGTAACGGCAATCTTCCTCCCAGAATTGCGGAAACGCCGTCCGGTATGCTTAACAGCGTGGGTCTGCAAAATCCGGGAATCGATCATTTTATAAAGATCGAACTTCCCAACCTGAAAACCAAGGACACGGTAATTATTGCAAATATTGCGGGCTCTACTGCGGACGAATACCGCGAGATCGCAGAAAAGCTTGAAAATACCGATGTTGATATGATAGAAGTAAACATTTCCTGCCCTAATGTCAAGGCGGGCGGCGCGGCTTTCGGAGTTACCTGCGAGGGCGCGGCTTCAATTACGAAAATTGTAAGATCGGTCACAAAAAAGCCCGTTATGATGAAACTTTCCCCCAACGTTACCAATATTGCCGAAATTGCCAAGGCGGTAGAAGCGGAGGGCGCAGACGCCGTTTCGCTGATAAATACGCTGCTGGGAATGAAAATTGACATAAAAACCCGCCGCCCCATACTTCACAACAATGTTGGCGGATTGTCCGGACCTGCGGTATTCCCTATTGCGGTAAGAATGGTTTGGCAGGTTTCAAATGCGGTAAAAATCCCCGTTTGCGGAATGGGCGGTATCTCGCGCTGGCAGGACGTTGTGGAAATGATGATGGCAGGCGCACAGGTAGTCCAGATAGGTGCGGCACTGTTTTCCGACCCGTTTGCTCCGGTGAAAATTATCGAGGGACTGGAAAATTACGTTTCCGAAAATCACCTGAATAATTTGCAGGATATTGTTGGAACGGTGATCCCGTGGTAAACGAAGATCCTGCGTATCGCTGTTCATATCGGGAGAATGTTATATGGCTGTTCTTGAATTGAAGAATGTGTATTGCGGATATAACGGCAAAAACATTTTAAACGGGATATCACTGACTGTTTCTTCCGGAGAGATAGTTTCCCTTGCAGGACCGAACGGATGCGGAAAAACCACTCTTATACGGGCTGCATGCGGTATGCTGCCAATAAATTCCGGAGACGTCCTTATAGACGGCAGATCGGTCGCTTCAATACCGATAAAGGAACGCGCCCTGCTTACCGCTATACTTTCGCAGACAGGGACAGGCGGAGATTATGCGGGATATACGGTAAGGGAAACGGTCCTTATGGGCCGTTACGCCCGCTTTAAAGGAAAACTTTTTTCGGAAATATCAAAGTCTGATATGGAAACGGCAGATCGCTGCATTGATGAGACGGGACTTACGGATATGAAAGATCGTCCTATAACGGAATTGTCCGGCGGTCAGCTGCAAAGGGTCTTTCTTGCAAGAGCATTTGCACAGGAACCGGAGATAATTTTTCTTGATGAACCTGCTAATCATCTTGACATCAAACGTCAGGCGGAACTGTACAATATCCTGAAAAAATGGACCGGAACGGGAAGAGCCGTACTTGGCGTATTTCACGATCTTGGTTTTGCTGCTGCCGTGTCCGACCGCATGATATTGATGAGCGGAGGAAAAGCCGTTTTTTGCGGTAAGCCGAGGGAAGCTGTTGATTCTGCTGAAATAAACGAGGTCTTTGGGACTGACGTAAAAGCTTATATGAACAGGATAACCGGGATATGGCGGTAAATTAATAAAAATAAGGCGCGGAAGATCCGCGCCTTTAAATTTTACTTTTCTTTGTTTTCTACGGAAGCTCTTATGAAATCGGCAAAAAGCTTCTGCGGTTTGTTCGGTCTGGATTTGAATTCTGGGTGGAACTGCACTCCGACGAACCATGGGTGGTCTTTTATCTCAACTATTTCGACCAGTCTTTCATCGGGGGATATTCCCGCAATTGTAAGTCCGGCGTCCTGGAGCTGAGTGCGGAATGCATTGTTGAATTCCCAGCGGTGGCGGTGTCTTTCATAAATGAGCGGTTCGCCGTAGACCCGTGAGGATATTGTACCTTCCGTCAGTTTGCATGGATAAAGTCCGAGACGCATCGTTCCGCCTTTTTCGGTTATGGTCTTCTGATCTTCCATAATGTCTATGACGGGATACGGCGTATCACAGAATTCGGTAGAATTTGCTCCGGCAAGACCAAGAACGTTCCTTGCAAATTCAACTACCGACATCTGCATTCCGAGACATATCCCGAAGAAAGGAACTTTGTTTTCTCTTGCGTATCTTATTGACTCTATCATTCCTTCTATTCCTCTGTCGCCAAATCCTCCGGGAACGATTATGCCGTTGCATTCTTTCAGCATTTCCGCAGCGTTTTCACGGGTGATCTCTTCGGAATTTATCCAGCGTATATCTACCTCTGCGCCGTTTATTATCCCGCCGTGACGGAGAGCTTCGGCTACCGACAGATAAGCGTCATGCAGAACGACATATTTTCCGACCAATCCTATTGTTACCTTTTTGGTAGCCGACTTGGTGCGGTTCACCATTTCTATCCATTCTGACAGATCCGGAGTACGGTTTTCAAGTCCAAGATGATGACATACTGCATCAGCAAGACCTTCTTTTTCAAGCCACAGAGGAACTTCATAAAGTGAAGGAGCCGTAAGGTTCTGGATAACATCATCGCATCTTACATTACAGAAAAGAGCGATCTTTTTGCGCATATCATCGGGAAGTTCCTTTTCCGAACGGCAGACGATAATATTAGGCTGTATGCCTATAGAAAGAAGTTCCTTTGTGGAGTGCTGGGTAGGCTTTGATTTGAGTTCTTCCGAACCGGCAATATACGGAACGAGAGTAACATGTATATACATTGCGTTTTCCCGTCCTACTTCGGTAACAACCTGACGTATAGCCTCAAGGAAGGGAGTGGATTCTATATCGCCGACAGTACCGCCGATCTCGGTTATGACTATATCGGTATTGGCTTCTTTTCCGACGCGGTATACCCGATCTTTTATTTCATTTGTGATATGGGGGACGACCTGTACTGTTCCGCCAAGGTAATCGCCGCGCCGCTCCTTGTTGAGTACAGTCCAGTAAATTTTTCCTGTCGTAACGTTGGAGTTTACGGACAGATTTTCATCGATAAAACGTTCATAGTGACCGAGATCGAGGTCGGTCTCAGCTCCGTCATCGGTAACGAAAACTTCTCCATGCTGATAGGGAGACATAGTACCCGGATCAAGGTTTATGTACGGGTCGAATTTCTGTATTGTGACGCGGTATCCTCTGGCTTTCAGAAGGCGTCCGAGAGAAGCGGCGGTTATACCTTTTCCGAGACCGGATACAACGCCGCCGGTTACAAAGATATACTTTATCGGCATAGTGATTTCCTCCATATCCAAAATATCGAACTGTAACATACACTTTTTATTATACCTTTTTATTTTCAAAAAAGCAAGCATATTTTTATATTTCAACAAAATCAACAAAGTGCGGGTATATTTTGACGCAAAAAGTGGAAACAGCGCAGTATATCCTTTTTTTGTAAAATTTCAGAAAACGGCTCATTATGTGAATTCATTCTGATATAATTTTAAGAAATTCTTAATTCTGGAACGGATATATTGAAATGCGGAGGAAAATAGTATATAATAAGATCATTACATAAATTATTTTATAGGAGCTGTGTTTAATGAGACTTGTTACACGTTCGGATTTTGACGGTCTTGCCTGCGGTGCTCTCCTGAAAGACGTGGGGATAATAGATCACTGGAAATTTGCTCATCCTAAAGATCTTCAGGATGGACTCATCGAGATCACGGAGAATGACTGCCTTGCGAATGTTCCGTTTGTGGAAGGCTGCGGGCTCTGGTTCGATCACCATTCCAGCGAATTTGAGCGCAATCAGCTTGAAGGAAAGTACAAGGGCGAAAGCCGTATCGCCCCTTCGTGCGCAAGGATAATATATGATTATTACGGAGGAAAAGAGCGCTTTGGTCATTATGACGATATGATGATCGCAGTTGACAAGGTAGACAGCGGAGATCTTACAAAGGACGAGATACTTGATCCTAAGGGCTGGATACTTATAGGATTTATTATGGATCCAAGAACTGGTCTCGGACGCTGGAGAAATTTTACCATATCCAACTATCAGCTGATGGAAAAACTTATCGACTGCTGCCGCACTATGAGCATAGATGAAATATTATCGCTTCCCGATGTGCAGGAAAGAATTGACATATATTTTGAACAGACGGAAAAATTCAAAAAAATGATACAAGCTCATACCCGCGTGGAAAAGAATGTTATAATAAGCGATCTCAGGGGAGTCGATCCCATATATTCGGGAAACAGATTTCTTATATACAGTCTTTATCCGGAACAGAACATATCCGCATGGATAGTCAGCGGAAAAGGAGGACATGGCTGCAGCGCTGCGGTAGGATATTCAGTGCTGAACCGCACTTCCGATGTCAATGTGGGAAAGCTTATGCTCAAGTATGGCGGCGGAGGACACAAAGCCGTAGGAACATGCCAGTTCACTGATGAGAATATGGACACGGAGCTTCCGAAAATGCTTGACGAACTTATAAATTACAAAGGCGAATAATATAAATATCCGGACTGCCGGTCAGATAGATATGTCATATCGGATCTTACAGATCTTATCTCTGAGAACGATCATATCAGACGCTGACAAAGCAGTCCGGTTTTTTATGTTTGAACTGCAATTTGCGGAACAGGAAAACAGATTTTTTGTAACGATTTTTTCAAAAATTTCACTGTATTCTATTGACATAATATATGATGTATAGTATAATTGATACTGACAGCAAATATGTGATACAATATCCTAAATTTTTTCCGAAAGGCACTGCACGTTATGATTTTTGAAGGTTTTTCTACCGAAAATAAAAAGCTCGTACAAACTATCACTACTTCGGCTGAAACACTCAGCAAGGATATTATTGAATCACATGCCGACCGCCTTTCTTCACGCGGCGGTCATTTTACAGAAGATCAGCTTATTCCGGTGTATTTTGCCGCACTGATCGGAGAGCCTATGGAGGAAAGTTCACAGGCTGAATACCATAATATGCTTTATACGCTGCGGGACGAACTTATCAGATCTTCAAAACTGCTGTTCTATATCGAATATGAAATGAAGCTGCCTGACAGCACAGAACTTTCCCGATTTGAGGGAATAGATGCTTCGGACAGGGAAAAACTTCTTGAAACGCTTATTGACAAAATAAATGATATTCGGTCTGATATGGGCGATGTAAGGAACGATCTTGCCAAGGAGACCCTTCCGATGTTTTTGAACGGACTTGACGGCGAGAAAATGCTTGAAACGGCGCGAACGCTCATTATACGAATGGAGCGGTGCTTCAGCTCGAAAGCTTTTGCCGAACATGGCTGGCAGGAAATACCCGTTCTGCTCTATTACGGCGGCATAGATCACGATACTCTGATGTTCCTGCACTTTATGTCAAGACTGGGCATAGATGTGCTGTATATATGCAGCAGCAAAGCTCCTTTGCCGCTTATCTCAAAAAACAACCTTGAAGGACGTATGCAGATATTTGAACTTTCCGGTTCATCTCCGGTAGCGCCGTATCCCGATAAACTTGTCAGAACAAAATTTTCTACCGTTGCATATAACGCGTCAAAGGAACTGGACGGCATACTCTACAGCGGAGATACCATGTTCCGCGATTTCCAGTTCGATGATATGCAGTCAATCACGCTCAATACAACATATGACGAGATAGACGTTCTCTGGCATCAGCAGGCAAAATACAGACCCGGATTTGCTGTAAATGACGGCAAAGTTACCGTTCCTGCCATATTTGCCAAAATAAGCGGAGTCAATGACGGCGATCTTAACGAGTACTGGGACGGAGTAAAGCAGAAACTTTCACCGAATACAAGGCTGATACACAAATCTCCCAGCTACAGGAAGTATTCCGAATCTCAGCTTGACGTATATAAGCCTTATTACAGCGGGAAAAAGATACTTACGGAACAGCTTAAAAATTCACCGCTCAATAAGTACAGCTTTTTATCGGACAGTCTGCAGCTGCTTATATTCGGCAAAATGCAGGAGGCGGTCGACAGCGGTTTCCTGACGCTTCCCGAAAGCGAACTCGTTCCCATGGTAATATATGTCGGAACGAATATTGATAGAGAGATACTGAAATTGCTGCAAAAATATGATTTCACAAAGGATATCCCCAAGCTTATCGTAATTGACGTGATAGAAGATACATTCAGCAGTGTGGAATGTATACAGCTGCTGCTGTATAACCTTCTGGGATTGGATATTCTTGTTTATACGCCGACAGGCTATAAAAATATTGAAACCTTTTTGAGCGGCGCTGCATTTTCGACTCATACAATGAATGAGTTCAAGTACAGCGTTCATATCCCGAAATTCAAAATACCGGATTCGGTTCCGGGACCGGACGACGGAGGTCTGTTCGGAAAATTATTCAGGAAAGGAAGAAAATGATATGGCACTCCAATTCACCCCATCGTCTGAAGCTGAAGTTCAGGCAAAGACAGCCGCTGCCGAAGAAGGCGCTGCCGCTTCCGTTATAGAAAGCGAGCCTCAGCAGTTTTCTATTGTTGAAAAAACAGAGGAGCTTAAACAGGAACTGGTAAAAAATGAGGAAGTTGACAAACTGGTAAGCACTATCAATGTAAATGATGTAAATTCCATAGTTAAATTCGGAAATGAGGTCGCTATGGAAATTTCAAAGGCTTCGGATCAGGTCCTTAATTCTATGGATATTGACAAGATCAATGATTCCGGAGCGCTTTTGCAGCATTTGTCTGCAATAATGGCACAGTTCGATGCCAAGGAACTTGCTGATGACGGAGCGAAAAAAGGTCTTTTTGCCAATATGAGAAAACAGCTCGATAAGATACTTTCAAAGTACCATACTATGGGAGATGAGGTAGATAAGGTCTACATTCAGCTCAAACAGTATGAAACAGAGATCGAGGCTTCAAACGTAAAGCTGGAAACGATGTTCAATGCAAATATCCAGTATTACAAGGATCTTCTTCTTTATATTATGGCAGGCGAACAGGCTTGCGTTGAATTGGATCAGTATATTTCCGATTATCGCAAGAAGCTTGAAGAAGAGCCGGATTCCGGCGCTGTAGCAATGGATCTCCAGACTCTGGAACAGACACGTCAGGTTTTCGAGCAGAGAGTAATGGATCTCAAAATAGCGGAAAATGTCGCTATGCAGACAGTTCCTATGCTGAAAGCTATGCAGTTCTCAAATCTTAACCTTATCAGAAAGATAAATTCTGCGTTTATCATCACAATGCCGGTATTCAAACAGTCTCTTGCTCAGGCAGTAATGCTGAAGAGACAGAGAGTTCAGGCGGAAGCAATGGCTGCGCTTGATGAAAAAACAAACGAACTTCTTTTGAAAAATGCGGAAAATACCGTTGCGCAGACAAAGCTTACTACTCAGCTTGCTTCCGGCAACTCTATAAAGGTCGATACCCTTGAGGAAACATGGCGTATTATTGTTGACGGTATAGACGAGACAAGAAAAATACAGGACGCAGCCAAACTCCAGCGCCAGGAGGATTCAGTACGCCTCCAGAAACTGAAGGACGATTACAAAGCAAAAATGGCTTCAAGTCAGGCGTAAAATACGGCGGAACAGGTGAGTTTTCGGAATGAAAAAGATAAAGCCGCTTGATATGCCGGAAGGCTTTTCGGCGGAAGATATAAGGATAGAATCCAGTATCTGCACCGGAGAAAAAACAATAGGATTTTACAATGCGTCGGATAAAAAGCTTCATTTTGCCGAGCTTGTAAGAAATAATGCAGATATTGAAGAATTCTATATAAAATACGGCATAGAACGTAAATAATATCATCGCGCAGGACTATATATCCTGCGTGATTTTTTTGGATGATCGGGAATATTTTTACACTTTTGCGGCATAATATTTATCCGGTAAGATATTTTTCGGATCGTGCAGATCTTCGGGAGGGATCTTGATGGAAAGCCGTAAAAGACGGGAAAAATTCAGAACGGCAGCAATAATTCTGCTATTGGTATTGCTTTTTCCCATAATCGCTTCAGCGGCAGCTTCGGTGCTGCCCTCCGCAGACACGCTGCTGTTTTTTGCGGCAGGCACTTCGGCAGCACTTTCGGCAGGAAATATTTTTCATTCGGAAAATATTTCCTCAGACAATAAAATTTTTTTAGAGGAAGGACCGGACGAGCCTTCCGGAAATATTGATATTATCACGGCGGAAAAGCCCGCTTTTACCATAGATGATACAAATATGCTTTCTTTTGGCGCTCCCGGAATACCGAACAGTTCAGATGAGGAAAAATACGTTTCCGATGAAAGTTTTGACGCCGGACCGAGACCTTACCCCGAAGATATTGAAGACCGCGACGGAATTATCACATCAGTACATTACGGCTCTTTCAAAGGAGACGATTATATTGATCTTGACATAGCAGGTCAGGTACGTAACGTAACAAGCGTTCCGAATGAAAAATTGCTTGCTGAAAGCCGTCTCGCGCCGGATATAAGCATAGAAAAAAACGGTGAGCCGCAGATACTTATTATGCATACTCACACTACCGAAAGCTATGAACCATATGAGCGGGATTTTTATGACAGCAGTTTTATATCGCGCACCACCGACGAAAGAATGAATATGGTCGCCGTAGGCGAAGCTATTGCCGTACAGCTTGAAGAAGCCGGCATAGGAGTTATACATAATACCGTTATGCACGATTATCCTTCGTATAACGGAAGTTATGACCGCAGCAGGGAAACGGTACAGAGTATCCTCAAAGAGTATCCGTCGATAAAAATAGTTCTTGATATCCACCGCGATGCAATAGAGCGCGCTGACGGAGAAAGAATAGCTCCGATCGCCGATATCAACGGCAGGAATGCCGCACAGATAATGATAATCAGCGGCTGTGACGACGGAACTATGGATATGCCGGATCATATGAAGAATTTCCGCTTTGCCTGTATGCTCCAGCGGCAGCTTGAAAGCGACTATAAAGGCCTTACGCGTCCTATACTTTTTGATTATCGCAAATATAATCAGGATCTTACCACAGGTTCCATACTTATCGAAGTAGGCGGTCATGCTAACAGTATAGATCAGGCGGTATACAGCGGCGAACTCATAGGCAGATCCCTTGCAGAATGTCTTACATAAGGACGTCTGACCGTCCGGAAATAATGCAGAGGGAAGTGAAGATATGCTGAAGATAAATATTGACGATAAGGAACGTTTCCGCAGGAGAGTGCTGTATTCCTGTACGGCAGTGCTTCTTATGGCTGCTTTTACGGCAGGTTTCATTATCGTTTATGTGAATTCCTACAATATCATAAGTGCAGAACCTATGGACGTATTCAGCTTTTACAGAAGTGATGATGTGACGGGATTTGTTTTGTTCAACCGTTTTTACAGAATATTTTAAAGCTGCGTCTGCTTTTATTGCAGAAAAAAACAGCGCCGTTTTGCGGCGCTGTTTGTATTATCCGATATATTTTTCGGCGGAAGCGATCTTTACGCTTAAACAGAAGATCTTCATGGCGGATTCCAGCTCGTCAAGAGGCGGGTAAGTAGGCGCGATCCTTATGTTCCTGTCTCTCGGATCTATGCCGTATGGGAAAGTTGCCCCTGCGGCAGTAAGTACAACGCCGGCTTCCTTGCAGAGCTGTACGACTCTTTTTGCACAGCCGTCAAGAGTGTTTACCGAAACGAAATATCCGCCGTTGGGCTTGTTCCATTCAAGTATGCCCAGTTCTTCTATCTGTTCGCTGAGCATATCCAGTACCAGCCTGAACTTCGGCGCGATTATTTCACGGTGCTTTGCCATATGAGCCATTATGCCGTCCACGTTTTTGAAGTATTTTACATGGCGGAGCTGGTTTATTTTATCGTAGCTTATGCACTGTATGCCCATAAGCTTGGTTATCTGCTTCATATTGGCTGCGGATCCCGCCATAATTGCAACTCCCGCGCCGGGAAACGATATTTTTGACGTCGATGCGAAAATAAATACCATATTTTCTTTTCCGGTCTTTTTGCACTCGTCAAGAATGTTAAGTATATGATCCGGAGTGTCGGTAAGATGATGTACGCAATAAGCATTATCCCAGAATATCCTGAAATCTTCGGCTTTAGGAGAAAGATCCGCAAACCTGCGCACTACTTCATCGGAGTATGCTATACCGTCGGGATTTGAGTAAAGGGGAACGCACCATATGCCTTTTATCGTTTCGTCCTCGGAGACAAGCTTTTCTATCATATCCATATCCGGACCGTCGGCTCTCATCGGAATGGTTATCATTTCAATCCCGAAATGTTCGCATATGGCAAAATGTCTGTCATATCCGGGAGCGGGGCAGAGAAATTTGATCTTTTCATATTTGTTCCATGGCTGCCTGCTTCCGTAAACGCCGTGGGAAAGGGCTCTTGAAACGGTATCGTACATCATTGCAAGGCTTGAATTGCCTCCGATTATGATCTCGTCCGAAGCAACGCCGAGAAGCTCTCCGAAAAGGCGTTTTGCATCTGCAATACCGGTCAGTTCGCCATAATTCCGGCAGTCTATGCCGTCCTCGGTTATCATGCTTGCAGAATTGGTAAATACGTCAAACATCGGCATACAGATATCAAGCTGATCGACGCCGGGTTTTCCTCTTGACATATCGAGTTTCATACCTTTGGACTTGTAGTTATCGTATTCTCTGCGGCAATCGTCCATAAAAGAAGCAAGCTGTTCGCTGCTCATTTCGCTAAGTTTCATAGCGATCCTTCCTTTCGGTAAACAACAGAATTTGGCAGACTTTCTGCACACACCATATTATATAATAATACATTTCAAAAGGATTTGCAAGCGTTTTTTAAAAATCCTGCAAATATTTTGCCGTTTAGACATATATTAACTTATTTTACGGAAATTTTTTGACGGCATATTGCATTGTTCTTAAAAAAGCAAGAATATTTTTACATATAAAAGCGGTGTGGGGCAAATATATTTCAAAAAAATATTGCAGAATCGGCAAATGTGTGATATAATTAATTGTTAAGACTGTGATTTTATCGGAGATGTGGAAAATTTGAGAATTCTTGGAATTGATCCCGGATATGCTATCGTCGGCTTCGGAGTAGTGGAATATAACGGATATGATTTTGTTCCGGTACATTTCGGTGCAATAACTACCAAGGCGGGAACGGATCTTTCTCTTCGCCTGAAAACGATATACGACGATATGAACACCGTTCTGGATACGTTCAGACCGGATTCTATGGCGATAGAAAAACTTTTTTTCAATACAAACCAGAAAACAGGCATTGATGTTGCGCAGGCAAGGGGAGTGACGATCCTTGCGGCAGTAAATATGGGCGTTCCGATATTTGAATATACTCCGCTTCAGGTAAAACAGTCGGTCGTAGGTTACGGGCGTGCGGAGAAAAATCAGGTTATGGAAATGACAAGAAAAATACTCGGTCTGGCGGAAGTCCCAAGACCTGACGATACCGCAGACGCTCTGGCGATAGCGATATGCCATGGACATTCCGGCGGAACGGCAGGCGGATTCCGCGTCAGGAACGGACTTTGAAATTTTATTAAGGAGCCATAGATATGATATACAGCGTAAGAGGAAAAATCATACATAAAGGTACGGATCTTGCGGTCATAGAGTGCGGAGGAGTGGGTTATGCGTGCCGGACTACTCTGTCTACCCTTTCCGGAATGGGAAAGATCGGAGAGGAAGCTATGCTGTATACCTATCTTCACGTCCGTGAGGACAGCGTGGAGCTTTTCGGATTTCTTACCGAACAGGAACTGAACTGCTTTAAAATGCTTATAACCGTTTCGGGCGTAGGACCTAAAGTCGGTCTGGCTATTCTTTCTGACACAAATCCGGAGCGTTTTGCGCTTATAGTGGCGACAGGAGACTATAAAGCTTTTACAAAAACAAAGGGCGTTGGAGGAAAGCTTGCCCAAAGAGTAGTCCTTGAACTTAAAGACAAGATCAGCAAAGAGCAGCTCGCTTCTTCGGGAGCGGCGGAAACTATTTTCGAGAACGTTTCCTCAGGCGGAGGAAATATTTCCGAGGCAATTTCGGCGCTTGTAGTCCTCGGATACAGTCAGGGCGAAGCAGCTGCCGCTGTTGCAAAGCTTGATCCGGCTCTTCCGGTCGAGGAACTTATCAAACAGGCACTGAAAAAAATGGCTTCAAATCTGTAAAGGTACAAGACTATACGGCATATTATGGAAAGAAACGGCATAGCGCCGGCATATTCATAGATCACGCATCAGCCATATTTCTGAAAGGAAGATAAATTTGCTGGAATCAAGTGAAATGAATTTTGAGCCTCAGGCAGGCAGAATGGTCTCTCCGGATATTACGGAGAACGATACCGATGATATAGAGATCGGTCTCCGGCCGAAAACGCTTGCGGAATATATCGGACAGGACAAGGTAAAGGAAAATATGTCCATTTATATCGAAGCAGCAAAAAAGCGCGGCGAACCTTTGGATCACGTCCTGCTTTACGGTCCTCCGGGTCTGGGAAAGACAACGCTTTCCGCGATAATTGCCCATGAAATGGGAGTGAATATCCGCATCACATCGGGACCCGCGATCGAAAAACCGGGCGATCTTGCGGCACTGCTGACAAATCTGTCGGAAAACGACGTTCTTTTCATTGACGAGATACATCGTCTTTCAAGAGCTATTGAAGAAGTCCTCTATCCTGCGCTTGAAGATTACGCTCTGGATATAATAATCGGAAAAGGCCCTTCGGCGCGTTCGCTGCGTATAGACCTTCCGAAATTCACACTTATAGGCGCGACTACAAGAGCGGGTCAGCTTACTTCTCCGCTGCGCGACCGTTTCGGAATGATACAAAGGCTTGAACTTTATAC
>CANRJZ010000031.1 GCA_947631055.1 uncultured Clostridia bacterium
AGGCTCTGCCTTTGGAAACCGCGAGCTGGGCTCAGCTCGACCAGCTATTGTTTCTTATGTTTAGTGCGGTGAATTATAATTTACCATACTATCATAAAATGGTTCGGAAACAAAAAATAATCAATTCTATTTAATAAGAGGATATATGCGTGCAGGCTCAGCTTGCAAATTATAAATAAAAAAGTTCCTCTGTCATACGGCAGAGGAACTTTTTTGGCAGTTGTATCATTAGATAACGGAAAATATCTTTTATTCCGGCGGAGCGGATAAAACTGCGCCGGAATAATATTTTTAAAGTATGCTGAGAAGAACGCCGGCAGCAACTGCTGAACCGATAACACCGGCAACGTTCGGTCCCATAGCGTGCATAAGCAGGAAGTTGGTAGGATTTTCGCTTGCACCGACTTTCTGTGAAACTCTCGCCGCCATAGGAACTGCAGAAACGCCCGCCGAACCAATGAGCGGATTTACCTTGCCCTTTGTGGCAACATACATAAGTTTTCCGAAAAGCACGCCTGCGGCAGTTCCGATCGAGAATGCTATAACGCCGAGGACTATGACCTTTGCAAAGGAAGCGTTCAGTATCTTGTCAGCCTGAGTGGTCGCACCGACGGAAACACCAAGGAAGATCGTAACGATATTCATAAGCGCGTTCTGAGCCGTGTCAACAAGACGCTGGCAAACGCCGCTTTCCTTGAGGAGATTTCCCAGCATAAGCATACCTACCAGCGGAGCTGCGGAAGGAACGAGCAGGGAAATTACTATCGTAACGGCGATTGGGAAAATTATCTTTTCCGTTCTGGAAACCGTTCTGAGCTGTTCCATAACAACGGAGCGTTCTTTTTTGGTCGTAAGAGCCTTCATTATAGGCGGCTGGATTATGGGAACAAGCGCCATATAAGTGTATGCTGCCAATGCGATAGTACCGGTGTCGATCGTGTCCGTAGGTTTCAGCAGCTTACTGGAAACGTAAATTGCCGTAGGACCGTCAGCACCGCCGATTATCGCGATTGAACCTGCTTCCGTTGGGGACATTCCCAGCAGAGCAGCGCCGATGAATGTGAAGAATATTCCCGCCTGAGCGGCAGCTCCGAGAAGAAAGCTCTTCGGATTTGCGATAAGAGGGGAGAAGTCGGTCATTGTGCCTATCCCAAGGAAGATAAGCGGCGGGTAAAGCTGTAATTTTACGCCCAGATACAGCAAGTCAAGCAGACCGCCGTTGGTAAGTACATTGAGAACATCAATGTGACCTTCCTCATTTATGATGAATAAGTCGGGGTTGTACAGTCCCGAAAGGGGAAGATTTGTGAGCAGCATACCGAAAGAGATAGGGAGCAGCAGCAGCGGCTCAAAATTCTTTGCGATCGCAAGGTACATAAATACGAAAGAAATAAGTATCATTACTATTTCTTTCCAACCGATAGCGGCAAAACCGCTTGTTGTCGCAAGCTCGGTTATGGCGTCCTTAAAAACTTCAAACATTTGGATCGGTTTCCTTTCTGAATAAAATTATAATATCCTAAGAACGGTCAAAAAGGTCTTGTGGCTTCTATACGGGCAGCCGAAGCCCATGCATTTCCGACAGGCGTGCCGGCGGCGCGGACTGATCTTATGCGGTAATTTTTTCCTTCCGCCGAACTCATCATAGCGACAGCCGCAGAAATTACGGCTATTATTTCGTCCTCGTCCTCATTGTTTACAGCAGGGGGAACGGCAGGAGCAGTCTCTATCCTTTTTCCGGCAGCCGAGGGCTTTGAAGCGGCAGCGGCTTTTTCACTGTCTTTTCTTTTCTTGTCGATGCTCTTGAATATTGCGCCGATAATGTTTATAAACGCAATTAGCAGCACCAGTCCGAGGAAAACGACTACCAGACCGGTAATTACCACTGCGAAAACGTAAGATAATTCCATTTGCATTTCCATAGTAAAGTTCTCCTTTAAACAATATCTAATTTATTATAGCTTATTTCGGATAATTTTGCAATATTTTTTTTGATAAAAAAATCACATTTTATAGATTTTTTTAAGGAATATTTGTGAACGGTCGCCGGGACCGCTGCACAAACTATAATTCATTATTTTTTAATAAAAAATACATATAAAACTACTATTAATGACATAAAAAATGCGATATAGTGGTATTATCAGTATTTTTATAGTATGAAAGGAAGAATAATGATGGATAATATCTACACTCAGTACATTGAGGGATTGCTGCATAAGATACTTGACTTCATTCCGACGATCGTGATCGCAATAATTATTTACATCGTCGGAGCTTGCCTGAACAAGCTGATCCTGAACCTTTTTGCAAAAGGCGTTGAACACAGCAAAATGGACAAGACCGTACAGAAGTTCCTGTCGTCAGTAATAAAGATCGTGATAACGGCGCTTGTGCTTATCATTGTTCTGACTGTACTTGGAATTCCGATGACGTCTATAATCACCGTTCTCGGCACGGCGGGCGTTGCGGTAGGTCTTGCACTTAAAGACAGCCTTTCCAATGTTGCCGGCGGAGTGCTCCTGCTCATAAACCGCACCATTAAAGTCGGAGATTACGTCGAGATAGGCGCTTATGCCGGTGTAGTGGAGGAAATTTCCATACTTTTCACAAAGATAATTACTCTTGACAATAAAGATATTTATATCCCCAACGGCGTCGTTTCCACGTCGTCGCTGGTAAATTACAGCTCGGAAAGCGAACGCAGGGTCGATCTGGTCTTCTCGGTGGCTTACGACAGCGACCATAAAAAGGCGATGGAAGCTATCAGGAGCGTTGCGGAAAAACACCCTCTTATCCTTCAGGATAAGGAGATCTTTGTCCGCATAGGAGAACTGACCTCCAACGCTGTAAATATCACCGTAAGAGTATGGACAAAGAATGCCAGCTACTGGGACGTTTACTTTGATATGATCCAGCAGGTAAAGGAAAAATTTGATGAAGAGAAAATACATATCCCTTACGATCAGCTGGATGTACATATTGCGGATAAGACCTCGGAATGAACGATCTTACAAAAATTATCTGAAAAACACGGCGGAGAATATCTCCGCCGTGCTTTGTCTTTCAGGATATGAGAATTATAACGCAGCAGTAAGTTCGTTATCAGCAAAGTTATGTTCCTGCTGAAGGAGTATCGTAATATTTTTTTACGGCAACGATCATGCCGTCTTTTTTATATACTCTCGGAACCCTCCTGCTTATGCCGCAGACTATTTCATAACCGATAGTTCCGAAGCTTTCTGCCAGATCGTCGGCTGTTATCGTTTCATTTCCGCTTCTGCCTATAAGGGTGACTTCATCGCCCTCAGAGATGCCTTTCAGCCCCGTGATATCCGCCATCATCTGATCCATGCAGATCCTTCCGGCTCCTTTGGCTCGCTGACCGTTTATGAGAACTTCGTTTTTTCCGGACAGAAGCCTCGGATATCCGTCGGCGTAACCGCAGGGGATAGTGGCTATCACGCGGTCGCTGTCGGCTTTGTATGTTCTTCCGTAGCTTACGGTATCGCCTTTGTGTATTGTCTTTATCTGTGAAACTACCGATCTCAGCGCCATTACCGGCGTAAGCTTTACAGGCATTTCAAGGGAATTATCCGGTTTAAGACCGTACAGAACTATGCCCAGTCTGGCGAGCGTGCTTCTTTCGTCACGGTGGAATATGGCTCCCGCACTGTTCAGACAATGCTTATGGATAAATCTTACGCCGAGAGCTTCCGCTTCATCGGCAGCAGCAAAAAATCTGCGTTTCTGTTCTTCCGTAAAGCCTATATCGTCCGGATCAAGGCTGTCTGCGGCGGCAAGATGGGTGAATATGCCTTCAGCGCGTATATTCGGCAGCGAAGCTATTTTTGCGATCTCCCTGCCGCATTGACCGGCGTCCTTTGCCGATATTCCGACCCTTGACATTCCCGTGTCAAGCTTTATGTGTACTCTTACGGGCAAAGAAGCTCTGGCTGATATTTGTTCCGCATTGCTTACCGATACTACTGAACCTATAAGATCGTTTTCCGCCAGTATATCGGAATATTCCGGATCGCTCCAGCTAAGGATAAGTATATCTCCTTTGCAGCCTGCGTTTCTCAGGCGCAGTGCTTCGTCAATATTTGAAACGCAGAAAAAATCCACGCCCATGCTCTGATAAAGCTCCATTATTTCGGTATCTCCGTGACCGTATCCGTCTGCCTTTACAACGCACGCCGGTCTTATACCGCCGAGGATCTTCCTCAACTCGGAAAGATTTTGTCCTGCGGCGTCAAGATCTATCTCGGCGCGGACACGTTTCACAAGATCACGTTCCATATGATCGACCTTCTTTGAATATATTTGATCTGCCTTTTTTAAAGGTTTTAAAAAAAGCTATTGTAAAAACGGAATATTTGTGCTATAATATTCTAAGATCCATGTTATCGGGAAAAGAGAGGTGTGTTTATGTCCGCTTATGAGATCAGAAAAAGCCGGACTGTATGCTTTTCCGGACACAGACCCGAAAAACTTCCCTGCGGAGGCGATGAACGCTGTGCCGTAACAAGGGTGCTTAAAAGTATTCTTTATAAAGCCATTCTTGACAGTATAAAGGAAGGCTATGACTGTTTCATTACCGGACTTGCAAGGGGCGTAGACCTGTGGGCGGGCGAAATAATCCTTGAGCTTAAAGCTCAGGGCGAAAACGTTAAGCTTATTGCCGCAGTTCCTTATAAAGGTCATGGAAAAGGTCTGCGCAGCGATGAAAAATTCCTGTTTGGAAATATTATGCTGAAAGCCGATAAAATAGTATACATAAGTGATTCGTACTCACAAAGATGTATGCACTTGAGGAACGAATATATGGTAGATCATTCGGGAAAGCTTATAGCAGTTGTCTCCGACTACAGGAGCGGAACAGGATATACCATAAAATACGCAAGGGAAAAAGGCATAACCGTGAGGATCATCGACGCTCATAAGCTGGAAGAACAGATCAGGCGGATAGGGTACAGCGATCTGGATTATAATAATTTTATAACGTAGAATATTATAGCACATATTTTTTGATTTTTCAACACAATTGCAGCCAAAAAATGAAAGGAATGCGGAATATGGCGAAAAAAGGCACAAAAATAGCTGTTACATATATTGTAACTATACTTGCTACTTTTGTTATAATAGGAGGAATATTCTGGATACTGATGCAAAATCTTCTTTTTCCGGAAGTCAAGGAACAGGATCGCCCCGAAATAGAACCGCTGACGGATACGGAAGAATATGTTCCTTCCCCCGATGACAGCAAAACTGCGCTGTTTATATTCGATTCTGCAAAAAGGCTCAGCGGAAGCTGTTTTATGGTAGTCCGCATGGCTGTTGAAGACCGCAGACTTGTAATAATGCCGATACCGTCGGATACCTATGCTTTGGTAGACGGTTCGGAAAACAGCATATACGAATTTTACCGTACCGGCGGAACGACAAAGGCCGTAAGTGCCGCGGAATCAATGACAGGTCTGACGATAGACTATTATGTAAAGCTTGACAACGACAGTTTCCGGACGTTTGTTGACATTTTCGGCGGAGCTGATGCGGATATCCCGTATAATCTCATATATGAAGATCCCGACACAGGAGAGGAGACAGTGTTTCTCGAAGGAGAGACTTATGTTACGTCCGAAGATATGATAAAGCTTTTTACCTATCCGCTGTATAATTCCGGAGAAGAATACCGCGCAAAAACATTCGGACTTATCGTGTCCGAACTTATTAACGGGAATATTTCCAGCGAATTTGCAAATAATATCGACAATTATTTCAGCATGGTGATAAACTCTTCGGCGGAAACGAATTTTACCGCCTATGATTACAGCGAACAGTCAGCCGCCATGAAATATGTTGCGGGCAATCCCGAAAAGGTCGCCAAGCTTGTTCCGGTAAGCGGATCATATAACGAAAACGGCTTGTATGTTATTGATGAAAATTTTGTTAAAGCCATTCCCGAATGGATGGGTATAGAAACATATGAAGAATAATTTTTCCATAATATTATATATCCCGTATCCGGTCATATCAAAGCTTATTATGCGAATAAAAACGGAATAATATCAAATAATACTCTCGGAAGTATATTCTTCCGAGAGTATTTGTTTTCAGCCGGCAGGCTGAGGAGAAAAGTATAAAGCTCAGCTCCCTGCGGAAAGTATTTGCTGCCGCAGCAGAGCATAGTATAATGAAAGGGTGAATGAAATGCTTGATAAGATCGCACTTACGCTGCTTATTATCGGAGGACTCAACTGGGGTCTGGTCGGTATTTTCAGCTTCGACCTTGTTGCATGGCTGTTCGGAGGCACAGGAGCTATACTCAGCAGGATCGTCTATGTGGTCGTAGCGCTTTCCGCTATCTGGTGCATTACTCTGCTTTTCAAAAATGACAGAGTAACAGCAAGAAGCTGATCATAAACGGTCATTACAGCTTTAAAAGCCGCGTCAGGATACCGGATACGGAGTCTTGACGCGGCTTTGAAGCGTTATTATATTTATTTTTTTGATAATAGACATACTGCATGAGCGGCTATGCCTTCCTTTGCTCCGGAAAAACCCAGTCCTTCTTCGGTGGTGGCTTTTACGCTTACGGCGGAGATATCACAACCAACAGCCGAAGCGATATTCTTTCGCATTTCCGGAATGTAGTCTGCTAATCTGGGAGCCTGACATATAATAGTACTGTCAATATTTTCTGTGCGATATCCGTTTTTCAGAACGATATCCACTACCCTGCCAAGAAGGATCATACTGTCTGCGCCTTCATATTCCGGAGAATTATCCGGAAACAGTTTTCCTATATCTCCGAGGGCAAGAGCGCCGAGGAGCGCGTCCATTACCGCATGAACGAGCACGTCCGCGTCGGAATGTCCGAGCAAGCCCTTTTCATACGGGATATCCACTCCTCCGAGAATAAGCTTCCTGTTTTCCGCCAGTCTGTGAACGTCATATCCGTGACCTATGCGCATCATAAATTTTCCCTCCGTTTAAGAAAGGCTTCCGCAATATCCATATCTTCCCGTGTAGTGATCTTTATATTGGTATGATCTGACGGAGAAACGCATATTTTTACTCCTACCGCTTCAGCAAGCTGGCAATCATCGGTAAAATCAAGGTCATGATCAAGTGCAAAGTTTATCCCCTTTACATATATATCCCGCCTGAATATCTGCGGAGTCTGAGCGATGTAAAGGCTTCTTCTGTCCGGAGTGTCGCTGATAAGACCTCCGTTTACGACTTTAAGAGTGTCTTTTACCGGAACTCCGAGTATCGCTCCGCCGAATACCGATGCGTCCCTGATGCATTTTTTTATATGTTCGGGGGAAACCAGCGGACGGGCTCCGTCATGTACCGCAATATACCTTGTAGACTTGTCCGTCTGCATAAATGCGTTGAATACCGATCTCTGGCGTGTTTCTCCTCCGCATACTGCAAGGCGGAACTTTTTTACGCCGTGTTTTTTTGCCAGGCGCTCTATTTCGGGTATATCCGTTTCTTGCGCTGCCGCTATTATTTCGGTAACTTCGTCTATACCGTCAAAAGCGAGCATAGAGCGTATGACTGCCGGGATACCGCAGATCTCGGCAAGCTGTTTGTTTATTCCGTTCATACGGGAGGAATTTCCACCGCAGGCTATTATAACTGATACGGATATATCGGGCATATGAAAACTCCTTTACACTATCTCTTTAAAGCTTCCGAGAAATCTGAAAAAGCTCATTTCGTTTTCAAGATCGTGGAGCAGCGCAATTACCTTGGGGTCGGTGCAGCTTCCCTTGAAATCGAGATAGAACATTACTTCAAAATCACTTCCGGCAATATTCTTGCTTTCTATCTTGGAAAGATTAAGTCCTGCAACATAGAATTTTGTCAGCATACGGTACAGCGAACCCGGCGTATCCGGAATAGTTACGCAGACCGTTATGGTGTCGGCGTCGTCAGGGGATATGTATTCTTTTGAAAAGCAGATAAAGCGGGTATAATTCGGGTATGCGTCGGCGATCCTGTCGTTTATTACGGTCAGACCGTAGAGTTCGGCGCATTTTTTTGAACATATGCAGGCTATAGACGGGTCGTTCTTTTCCTTTACAAGTTCGGCGGAAAGAGCGGTGTTTGCATATTCACGGCGGATAAGTCCGTTTGCTTTTATAAATTCCGAACACTGTTCGAGGGCTTCTTCTTTGGAATAAACATATCTGACCGTTTCCGGCGATGCATTTCCGGCAGCGGCAAGGCAGTGAGTTATCTCCACACGTATGAGAGAACAGATATTGAAGTTATGTTTTGACATAAGGTCATAGGTTTCGGAAATATTTCCGATAGTGGAATTTTCCAGCGGAAGGATACCGAAATCCGCTTCGCCTGTTTCAACGGCGTTGAAAACGTCCTCAAAAGCGGAGTAAAATACAGCGGGCTTGTCCCCGAAAAGCTTTTCGCAGGCGGCTTCGGAATAAGCTCCGGCAGTTCCCTGACAGGCTATTTTTCCTGCATTGGCAGGGATGAACGGCTTTGGCGAAGAAATATGCGTGCTGTGTTCTATCTCCATATTCTGTATGCATTTGCTTATATCCATTATATTCTGAAAAAGCATTGCCGCGCCGTCTTTAAGGTCGTCGGGAGCATTTCTGCGGACGCGGTCGATCACCTGTTTTTCACGGTTCCCCTGCATTACCGGAAGGTTATTTTCCTTTTTATATTCCGCGACCGCACGGCATACGTCCATTCTGTCGGTAAAAAGTTTAAGTATATCGCTGTCGATAACGTCAATGCGGTCCCTGAGTTCATTCAGATCCATTTATATTCCTCCAAAAAAGCATTACAAAAAGATTATACAATATTTTTTCTGCAAAAGCAATATATTTGCATGGAAAATTTCTTATTTATTTCACGTCGCAAAGGTTAAGGAAGGCAAGAACTATAAGCATTGCCCCGCATATCCAGCCAAGATCTTTGTTAATGAGCGAAAACGCTATTTTACCGAGTTTCTGACCTATCATTACCGACGCAAGACCGACCGCAAAAGACAGCAGGGCAAGCAGGAGGACCCCTCGGCTGCCAAATCCGGCGCTGACTCCTGTAACTGCGGAATCGGCCGACAGGGCTATGGACAGAGCTGCCGCTTCACGCACGGAAATGCTTTTTGAGTGATCTTTGTCGGCGGCAGTGCCGTCAAGCAGGAGCAAGGCAGGATTTTTCTCCCTGATCTTGTTTTTTTTGGCAAGCTCACTGAGAAAGTTTTTCAGAAGATTGAAAATACCAAGTGCGGTAAGAAGAACAAAGGAAAGTATGCTGCAAAACGTTTCCGATGCGGCAAATCTTGCCGCGCCTGCAAGAGCTGCCGAAAATACCAGAAAAAAAGTTCCGGTAAAACTTATTATCACAGCGGAGCGGAACGGTATCTTTATTCCGGCGCTGCCCATTCCGAGGGCGGCGGCAAAACCGTCTATGGAGACCGCAAACACAAGGAGCAGGATCTTTATCATAAATTCATCATACCTTTTGAATAAATTCCCAGTCAGAAGGGAAATTACTAACATTTTATGATAAAATTTTAAAAAGGTGATTGACTAATCGCTAAAAATGTGCTATCCTAATATTGTGCTTGTAAGCAATTTCCTTTTTTGGAATTGACAGGGCGCATGGCATCCTTCAGATCTTTCATATAACTTATATCATCGCAGAAAAATATACTTACTACATTTATTGTTTTTCGATCAAAAACGGAGGTGTTGATATATGCCGTTAAAAGATAGAGTTTTGGCGGTCTTAGAGGAAAATAAAGGAAAAAGCGTTTCCGGCAGCGAAATAGCACGCAGCGTAGGTATGACCCGCAGCGCTGTCTGGAAAGCCGTAAAATCCTTGCGCGAGGAAGGATATTCCATATGCGCGGTGACTAACAGAGGCTACTGCCTTTCGGAAGAAAGCGATTTCCTGAGCGAACAGTCCATAGTTCCCAATCTTCGCACAAAAGCTCTCGGAAGAAAGATAGACGTTTTCAAAACGGTAGATTCCACAAATAATTTCGCCAAAAGTCTTGCTCAGCTCGGCGCCGTACATGGAACTACGGTGATCTCCGAAACGCAGACCCACGGTAAAGGAAGAATGGGAAGGAACTTTTACGCTCCTCTCGGAATGGGCATATATATGAGCATAGTGCTCCGCCCCGAATTATCGGTGGAACATTCTCTGCTGATAACATCGTGTGCGGCGGTAGCCGTTGCAGAAGCAATAGAAAAGGTCTCCGGCCTTGAATGCAAGATAAAATGGGTGAACGATATCTATGCCGGAAATAAAAAGCTGTGCGGCATACTTACGGAAGCGTCTGTAAACGTTGAGCAGGGCGGACTTGAATACGCGATCGTGGGCATAGGAGTAAATGTCCAGAACGTATCTTTCCCGAAATCAATATCGGATACGGCAACTTCCATAAAAATGGAGACAAATACTTCCGTATCAAGAAGCGTGCTTGCAGCAGAGATACTTAACTGTTTTGAAGAACGTCTCGAAACTATCAGGGACAAAAGCTTCATGGAAGAATACCGCAAGCGTTCCAATCTGATAGGAAAACGCATCGAGGTAACTCACAACGATGTTTCGGAGATAATGGAATGTACCGGCGTTGATGAGATAGGCAGACTGCTCGTTACTACCGAAAGCGGCGAGAAAAAAGCTCTTATGTCAGGCACGGTAAGACTTGCGGAATGATCAAAAAATAACAAAACACCGTACAAAACCTCTGATGTTTGTACGGTGTTCAATATTTTCCGGACGGCGGGTTTTCAGGAGATCTGCTCCGATATGTTGTTTTCCAGAAGGAAAGTCTGCGCGGAGGGAGAGATAAGAGGTTCGGTAAAACCGTTTTCTCCCGTCATTGAAATGTCTCCTCCGATAAGGCGGTCGTCGCATATCATCATAACGGCAGTGACATTATCGGGAAAATCAGGATAATTCAGCACCTGATATTTGATTATCGTTATTTCCCGTCCGGCAAATTTTTCAAGATCAAAGCCCTGTTCCTTCTGCAAAGCGGCGTATTCTTCGTAAACGCCGTCAAATACCGACGGAACTATAGTCTCTTCCTTGGATACCGGATCGGGCTTTACTATCCAGCCCTGACGGTTAAGGAATTCGACTCTCATAGCATTGGTGGACATTGTGAACATCTCGTCTGTTTCTGCTTCTTCCTTTGCCTTTGAAAAGAATATGATGGCGGCTGCCGCAACGGCGGCAAGTATCAGGAAGAGTATTATTTTAAATCCTTGGCTTGATGAACTTTTGCTCACGTTTAACAGCTCCTTTGCAGCATTTTGTTTAATATTTATGCAGGCAAGTCCCGAAAAAGTACAAGTTTTACAGTGTCAGAAAAAATTTTCCCGCATAATCTGTTATAGGCAATACCGCAGGACTGTGATGCGCCGTATGCAAAGTCCGTGCCTTTTGAATACATAATGTATTTGGAAGTATCTTCCGGCGCATTATCTTAAAAGCTGCGGAATATTGCCGATGAAAGGAGAATATGCCGTCTGTCGGCATTATCTGGCTATGGATACTGCAAAGACGCTTAATAATATGCGCGAAGGCGCTTCAGCAAAAGTAAAGGCGCTGCTGAATGAAGGAAGTATGCGCCGCCGGCTTCAGGATATCGGGCTTATAGAAGGCACATCAGTTCTTTGCCTTCAGCGGAGCCCTTCCGGAGACCCTATTGCATATCTTATACGCGGGGCGGTCATTGCCCTTCGTGAAGAAGACAGTTCCAAGATACTTGTGGAATGATGAACGAAAGTCCTTTTTCGGGAAGAAAGAGGACTTTTATATTTTTGCATAATATACTTTTTCTGACGTGTTCAGCCTTGACTTTTTGCAGGAAATGAGTTATAATTATTTAAATATGCATATTTCAGAACTTTCAGTGCAGAATATTCCGGAGAGAACTGTTATGAAAGGAAATTTATATGCACAGCTGCAGCGAAAACAACGACCGGACCGTTACCGAAGAACAGATAGACCGCGCCGATCTTATAGAAAAGAACGGCGAAGTGGTCTCGCAGAATTCCAAGCACCTTATACACTGCCTTACGGTGATAGGTCAGGTGGAGGGGCATTATATCCTTCCTCCTCAGAACAAGACTACAAAATATGAACACATTATGCCCGCTCTTGTGGCAATTGAGCAGGACCGCTCCATTGAAGGACTGATAATCATTCTCAATACAGTCGGCGGAGATGTTGAAGCAGGACTTGCCATAGCAGAACTTATTGCCGGAATGAAAACGCCTACCGTATCACTTGTGATAGGCGGAGGCCACTCAATTGGCGTGCCGCTGGCTGTTTCGGCAAAGAAGTCGTTTATCGTTCCCAGTGCGACTATGACGATACATCCGGTGAGAATGAACGGTACCGTGCTGGGCGTTCCGCAGACGATGTCATATTTTGAAAGAATGCAGGACAGAATAATCAATTTCGTTTCAAGCAACAGCCGTATCCCTCCCGAACGTTACAGAGAACTGGTCATGAACACGGGAGAGCTTACCATGGATATGGGGACCGTTCTTGACGGCGACGCTGCCGTTGCAGAAGGGCTCATAGATTCGCTCGGAACGCTTTCAGATGCGATCGGCGCGCTTTATGAACTTATCGAGAACAGCGAGCCGCGTTATCCGGATAAAAAAACGGACGGGTAATTTCCCGCACTATGCGGGAATATCTATATATTGTCAGAAAATAAACGGTAAAGGAATGTTTTTATGACCATAATCGAAGCAATTATTCAGGGTGTAGTGCAGGGACTTACGGAATTCCTGCCGGTATCAAGTTCAGGGCATCTGTCGCTTTTTCAGCATTTTACGAACCTTGACGGCGAAGGCGCTGCGACTATGACGATAATCCTCCATATGGGGACGCTTTTTGCGGTGTTCATAGCGTTCTGGGAAAAGATAAAAAAGCTGATCGTTGAAGCTTTCAGGATGTTGGGAGATATATTTACCGGAAAATTCAGGTGGAAGACCATGAATCCGGATCGGCGCATGATAATGATGATAATTATTTCCATTCTTCCGCTGTTCGGATTTTACATATTCAAGGACTTTTTCAAAGGCCTCGAAGAGGACGCCTCCATACTTGCGGAAGGGATAGCGTTCCTTTATACTTCCGCGCTGCTTTTCCTCAGCACGAAATGCGGCAACGGAAAAAAGACCGCAGGAGAAACGACCGTTCCGGCAGCGCTCACAATAGGCGTTTTTCAGGGAATAGCTCTTGTTCCGGGCATTTCCCGTTCAGGTTCGACCATATGCTCCGCTCTTTTTACGGGTATGAAGCGTGAGGACGCAGTGGAATACAGCTTTATCCTTGGGATACCGGTAATGCTCGCTGCGGCTGTCGTCGAACTCGGAGATGCGTCCGGAAGCGAACTTGCGGCAAATATCCTTCCGCTTATAATAAGCTTTGCCGTTTCAGCACTTGTCGGATATTTCGCGATATGGCTCGTAAAAGCTTTTGTAATGAACGATAAATTCAGTATTTTTGCGTGGTATACCCTTGCTTTGGGCATAATTGTAATAATAGTTGCGGTTTATGAAATTAAAACAGGAACGAGAGTGTCTTTTGTAAAATAATTCGGGGAGGAAAAAACGTGGCTGCCAGAAAAACATCAGTTAATCAAAAAAACAGGCAGGAAGAATCAAATCTCGGCGACAGGGTGCTGTGGTCAACGATATTGTTTGCGCTTGGAGTGCTTATACTGGCCTTTACACTGATAAAAGGGGAATCGGCGTGGCACAGCATACATAATATATTCCTTGGAATGTTCGGCTTTTCCGTTTTTATAGTGCCTGTGATACTTATTTATGTTTCGGTAATGATAGCTATGGACAGGACAAGACAAGCAGTTCAGGGAAAGGTCATACAGTGCTTTATAATGATCTTTCTTATATCGGCGCTTGTTCAGATATTTTCGGGGACAGAATTGCCGGAGGGAAACTTTTTCAACGATATCATACCAATGCTTTTCGCTGAAGGAAAACAGCTCCGCGGAGGAGGAGTTTTCAGCGCGCTGCTTGCCGTTCCTCTGCTAATGCTGTTCAAAAAGACCGGAGCGGCTATAATAGTATGCCTGCTGATATTTGTTTTCATAATGATATTTGCAAATAAGACGGTTATAGACATTATAAACCTTATAAAACGCGGGTTTGCGGCGGCAAATGCGGCAAGAGGCGAATATGTTCCTGAGGAAAGCGATGATTTCGTTCCCCCTCCCGGAGTAAAGACAAGAAACAAAAAGACGGTCCCCAATTCGGACGTGCCTCCGAAAATAGTGAAGGAAAAAGCAAAGAATTTCAATGTGGATATTCCTATGCCGGCAGGACAGAACGGAAAAAATGCGCCAGACGGTCAGGATATATCCGAACAGGAAAAATTTATACGGACAATGCCGGCTCACCCCGTAGCAGCTCCTGCGAAAGCGTCTGAAGCTTCCGGAGAAAAGATGCAGTCCGCAAGGAGCGAGCTTGATGATATAATCAAAAAAGCTGCCGCTGCGCCTGAAAAGAAACCGTCAACCCTTGCTTCAAACAAGATACAGACCGACGCCGAACTCGATATGCCGGACGCTCCTACGGCGGCGGATATCCAGCAGGAAATTTCCGAGCAAAAGACCGAAACGGCTGCGTATGCGTTCCCGCCTATATCCCTGCTGAAAAATGTTGACAACAGTCTTAATGCCGCCGATGCGGAAGCCGAGATGAAAGCCAATGCGGATACGCTTGTTGACACGCTGAAAAGTTTCGGTGTGCAGACAAGGATAGTTGATATTCACAGAGGTCCTACGGTAACAAGATATGAGTTACAGCCGAGCGCGGGCGTAAAAATTTCCAAGATCACAGGACTTGCGGACGACATCGCCCTCAATCTTGCGGCGGCGGGAGTCCGCATCGAAGCGCCTATTCCCGGCAAAGCCGCCGTAGGCGTGGAAGTTCCTAACAAGATAAAGGATATAGTAACTATCCGTGAGATGATAGAAAGTCCGGAATTTGCCAACAACAAGAGCAAGCTCAGCTTTGTTGTAGGAAAAAATATCGACGGCGAAATTATGATAGGCGATATTGCCAAAATGCCCCATATGATAATCGCCGGAACTACCGGTTCGGGTAAATCCGTATGCACGAACAGCATTATTATGAGCATACTTTACAATGCCACGCCGGACGAAGTGCGGCTCGTACTTATTGACCCGAAAATGGTAGAGTTCAAAGTTTACGACGGTATCCCTCACTTGCTGATACCTGTAGTAACAGATCCCAGAAAGGCTGCCGGCGCACTTTCATGGGCAGTTCAGGAAATGCTTAAACGATATAAGCTTTTTGCGGATTACAACGTCCGCGACCATGGCGGTTACAACGAAATGGCTGCTGAGACCGACGGCGTGGAACCTTTGCCGAAGATCGTCATTATTATAGACGAGCTTGCCGACCTGATGATGGCTGCTTCAAACGAAGTTGAAGATTCGATATGCCGCCTTGCGCAGATGGCTCGTGCGGCGGGTATGCACCTTATAATTGCGACTCAAAGACCTACTGTTGATGTTATCACCGGACTTATCAAGGCGAATATTCCGTCAAGGATCGCCCTGACGGTTTCTTCGCAGATAGACAGCCGCACGATAATCGACACGGCAGGCGCGGAAAAACTTCTTGGTCACGGCGATATGCTCTATTACCCGCAGGGCATACCAAAACCTGTGAGAATACAGGGCTGCTTTGCTTCCACCAAGGAAGTTGAAGCCGTTGTTGAATTTATCAAGAGCGGCGGAACGGTAGAATATTCCAGTGAGATCATTGAAGAAATAGAAAAGAATATGCCTGCTCCCAAGGGCGAAAAGTCTGCCGCAGATACCGGTACCGTTCCAAGCGGCGACGGAGATATAATAGATCAGGCGGTGGAAGTCCTCATAGACGCAGGACAAGCCTCGGTATCCTACTTGCAGAGAAAGCTGAAACTGGGCTATGCCCGCGCGGCACGTGTTATGGACGAGCTTGAAGAACTGGGAGTAGTAGGACCTTATGAGGGTTCAAAACCACGTTCGGTGCTTGTTACCCGTGAAATGTGGCTGCAAAGAAAACTTATAAATCAGGATAATATTGACGAAGACACTTACGGAGACACCGTTGAAGAATGACCGATAGGATAAAATGCCTTTGGAAATAAGATCATACGGGCAAGGATATTATGAAAGGCGGCGGAACTATGCCATTTCTTCCTGTATCAAAAGAAGATATGCAGGAGCGGGGGATCTCTCAGCTTGACTTCATATGCATAACCGGCGACAGCTATGTGGATCACCCAAGCTTCGGGATCTCAATAATTTCCCGTGTGATAGAAAGCCTCGGTTTCACCGTTGGGATAATTGCCCAGCCTGACTGGCATTCCGATAAGGACTTCAAAAAACTCGGCAGACCTAAATTCGCCTTTATGATAACTTCCGGCAACATTGATTCAATGGTCGCTCACTATACTTCCGCAAAGAAAAAGCGTTCCGACGACGCTTACACCGCAGGAGGAAAAGCGGGGAAACGCCCCGACCGCGCAGTGATGGTCTACTGCAAGAAAGTTCGTGAGATATACGGGGATATCCCTATCGGCATAGGCGGTCTTGAAGCGTCTTTGCGGCGCTTTGCACATTATGACTACTGGGACGATGCGGTGCGCCCGTCCATTCTGGAAGAAAGCGGCGCGGATATTCTTATGTATGGCATGGGGGAACATCAGATCGCGGAGATCTGTAC
>CANRJZ010000032.1 GCA_947631055.1 uncultured Clostridia bacterium
CCGTAATGGTCGGTGGCGAGCAGGTGCAGTCTTTCCTCCACCTGTGCGCGCATTTCGGCGGTGCAGCCCTCAGAGCCGAACAGTCCGAGCCTGAGCTTTATATCCTCGCGGCTGTAGCCCAGCTCCTGCGCCATCTCCCCTATGTGAAGAGCATAAGACGGAGTGGATACCAGCGCCGTCGTGCCGAAATCCTTCATCAGCATTATCTGCTTTTCGGTATTTCCACTGGAAGTAGGAACGACTGTTGCTCCTATTTTTTCAAGACCGTAATGAAGTCCGAGTGCGCCCGTAAACAGTCCGTATCCAAATGCGATCTGGATTATATCTTCATCGGAAGCTCCTGCTGCCATTACTATACGAGCCATACAGTCCGACCATATTTCAATATCATTTTTTGTATAGCCGACTACAGTAGGTTTTCCGGTAGTTCCCGAAGAAGCATGTATCCTTACTATATCCTTTATTGGTTTTCCGAACAGACCGAAAGGATATGTATCCCTTATATCCGCCTTTGTGGTATATGGGATATACTGTATATCCTCAAGGCATTTTATCTTGTCGGCAGTAACTCCTGCTTCGGAAAGCCTTTTGTTATAGAACGGGATATTATCAATGCAATACTGTACGATGTGTTTCAGCCTTTCAAGCTGCAATTCTTCTATTTTGTCTCTTGACATTGTTTCAATGTCCTTCTGGAAAAACATATGATCTCCTCCTGTTTAGCACTATAAAGTGGCACAACTGCTGTATTTATTATAAAACATTTTTGAAATTATTTCAAGACATTTTTAAATAAAATCAAAATTTTTCTCATAATGTCAAACCGAAAAAAATAAGGGACAGGCATATGCCCGTCCCGATCAGACCATTTTTGTTTCCCGCATAGCCGAGCGGACTTCCATAATTCCGGTATCCCCGTGGAAAAAAACCGTTCTGCCGAAATTAAGCCCTGTCTCTTCTGCGGTTATTCTTATGCCGTATCCGGCAAGGACTTTTTTTACTGCATCTATATTCCTTTCGCCTATGTTGAAAACGGAAGAACCCACGCTGAACATTTTCGCTCCGCCGGCTATCTTTGCGGTCATTCCCGCAGCGGAAGCGCCCTGCGATACCATAAGATCTATAAGTTCGGCGATACCCGTATCGGCATATCGGCGTTTGTTTTCTATATTCTGTACAGCTTCGCTGCTCCATGGCAGCATTATATGTGCAAGCCCCGCAATTTTTTTCTCTTTGTCGTAAAGGCACACCCCTACGCATGAACCGAGAGCGTATGTTGCAAGCGTATCCGGAGCCTTTACCGTTTTAAGATCTGCGATCCCCACAGTAACGATATCCGCCATCAGACGCTCACTCCCAATCTGCCGAAAAGTGTATCCAGCGACCTCATTTCCGGAACGAGTATCATATTGCTTTTTATCTCACTGTCGTCTATGATAAAGCTGTCATCTATGAACAGGACCTTATCCCCTACTTTTGCAAATTCCACAGCCGGAACGCTCAGTATAGCGCCTACCATATCCGCTGTCAGCATCGGAACGGAAACATCTATCCTCATTCCCGCAAGAGAAGCTATAGCGTTGATGTATGACGCTCCCATTATATTTCCTACCTCCGATATGAGGGAACTTTCCATTTCGCTCATATCCATAAGGTTTTTTATCCTGCTGCCGAAAAGGCGCTCGGTCATTCGGCTGGCAAAATCCTCCTGAAAAATATACAGCATCATTCCGCTTATATCGCCGGATATATTGACCAGCAGACCTACCGCAATATTTTCCGGACCTCCGAGATAGTTGACCGCATTTTCAAAATCCAGCGCCCTGACCGACGGAACGTTTATCCTTGTCGGACACTGGAGCAGTTCGGCAAGTGCGCTGGCAGCATTTCCCGAACCGATATTTCCTATTTCTCTCAGTACGTCTATATGAGTTTCGTTAAGCTGTTCGATACTTTGAATAGACATCAGCAAGTCCCCCTAAAACAAGAATATACGTACAACAACATTATCCCAGAACATTCTTCACCGTCTGGATCAGTCTGTCCGCCTTGAAAGGCTTTACGATAAAATCAAGAGCTCCCAGTTTTATCGCTTCCGCTACCATAGCTTCCTGTCCCATAGCGGAACACATAACTATCTTTGCATCCGGATCGGCAGATCTTATATCGCGCGTTGCCTCTATTCCCGTTTTATTGGGCATAGTTATATCCATTATCACAAGATCGGGTCTTTCCTCGGAATAAAGCTTACAGGCTATCTCGCCGTCCGCAGCTTCTATAACATTCGTATACCCGTTCTTTTTAAGGGTATCCTTTATCATCATTCTCATAAAGGCGGCGTCATCTACAAGCAATATTTTCTTATCCATAAATAAACTCCTTTCCTCCGCCGTAAAGATACTTTGCGCGGCTCGGCGGCCCGCCGGATATCTCATCACTGCGGGATATATGCGCAGGAACGGGATATTTGCAAGATCAAGAATATTATATAAATACTATTCGTTTTAAAGACTTTTTATTGATCGGAGCTTTCGGTTTTTGTCCTGTTCAGAAGTTTTTTCGCAAGTTCCCTGACCATATTCATATCTATCGGCTTTGCAAGATGTCCGTCCATTCCGGAGTCGATCGCGTCGCGCACGTCCTCCGCAAAGGTATTTGCAGTCATTGCTGCTATGGGAATGGTCTTGGCTTCGGGATGACCGGAAGCGCGTATCTGCCGTGTAGCCTCATACCCGCTCATTATCGGCATCTGCACGTCCATAAGTATCATATCGTAATATCCCGGTCCGGAGCCGGTAAACATCTTTACGGCTTCCTCACCGTTTGCAGCCAGTTCAAATTCAGCGCCGTCCATTCTGAGCATTTCGGTAAGTATTTCCGAATTAAGCTCGTTATCCTCTGCAATAAGTAATCTTTTTCCTTTAAGGATACTGCTTTCAGCGGAGGGACTTTGGATCGTTCGATCTGTATTTTCTTCTGCAAACAAAGGCTTGATAGCCTGCCGGAATGTGGAAACGAAAAACGGTTTTGGCATAAACGCATTTATTCCCGCCTTGCGCGCCTCGTCCTCGATATCGCTCCAGTCATATGAAGTAAGTACCAATATCGGGATATCCGTCTTGACGCTTTCGCGTATTTTTTTGGCAGTCTCAACGCCGTTCATACCCGGCATTTTCCAGTCAAGCAGTATGACATTGAAATCGTTTCCCTGTTTATGCGCCGCAACTGCCGTTTCTACGGCTTCGGCGCCGGAATTGACCGAAGATATCTCAATGCCTGTGTCGCGCATAAGTTCCTTTATGTCAAGGCATATTTCTTCTTCGTCGTCGGCAACGAGCATTCTTGCGACCTTCTGGCGCAGCCATGTCTCGGACTCTTCATGTTCCGGCAGTGAGAAAGACAATTCTACCGTAAACGTGCTTCCTTTTCCGGGGCAGCTGCTGAGATCTATTATCCCGCCCATAAGGTCCACCAGATTTTTTGTTATCGCCATTCCAAGGCCTGTGCCCTGTATCGTATTCGTAACGGAATTTACTTCTCTGCTGAACGGAGAGAATATCTTCTTCTGGAAATCCTCGCTCATGCCTATACCGTTATCACTTACTACAAAGCGCAGCTTTGCATATTGCTTTGAAGCGCAGGGCAGTTCTATAACGGTAAAATCTATCTTTCCTCCCGTCTGCGTATATTTGACAGCGTTGGAAATGAGATTTATAAGTATCTGATTAAGTCTTAATCTGTCGCCTATTATCTGCTCCGGAGGAGCGCCCTGCACATGTATCGTGAAATCCTGATCTTTTGCTTTTGCCTGCGGCATGATTATTATATTTATCTCTTCCAGCAGGTCGGGCAGGCTGAATTTATCAACGTTAAGGGAAG
The DNA here is from genome assembly GCA_947631055.1 of uncultured Clostridia bacterium. Taxonomy (GTDB): domain Bacteria; phylum Bacillota; class Clostridia; order Oscillospirales; family Ruminococcaceae; genus RGIG8773. Next base: position 3,880 of record CANRJZ010000032.1, read on the forward strand.
TTTTTCCGCTCTCTATCTTGCTCATATCCAGAACATCGTTTATAAGGCTGAGAAGATGATTGCTTGAAGCCGTGATCTTGCGGGTATATTCCCGCACTTTGTCGGACTGATCCGCATCTTTTTCAAGGAGCACCGAAAAACCTACTATCGCATTCATAGGAGTGCGGATATCGTGCGACATATTGGAAAGGAAATTGCTCTTTGCTTCATTGGCGCTCTGCGCGGCGTCAAGAGCCTCCTGAAGGTTATTGTTCATCTGCCTTTCAAGGGTCCTGTCGGAAAGCACTATTATAAACTTTTCCGTATCCTGTACTGTCATATGATATATCGTCATTCTGTACCATCGGCGTTCACCGGTCTTCTGGTGCATATATTCACATTCCCGATATTTATTCCCGCCGAGAGGTATTGCTGCCAGTTCGTCTTTTGCGATAACTACGTTGCAATTGACGGCGCATTTTTCCATTACCCGTATATCTTTGAGCGCTTCCTGCACCGGTATGCCGATGAGCCTTTCGATGTTTGGGCTTATGTAATCCACGTCCTGACCGCCGTTCCCAAGCATAATGAATATATCGTCAACGCTGTTTGAAAGCACGTCGAACATGCGCTCCCTGTATTGAAGCTCCGTTCTGCTGCGGCGGGACATATTCCTTCCGCGCCAGATAAGCGCCGTTACCACCGACGCGCCTATCAAGAGGAATATTATGACCAGTACGTCTATGGTAGCTTGCTGTACCGACAGGAAACCTGCGCTTACTACGCTTTGCGGAACGACGCTGAGAAGGATATAATCCTGATATCCCATCGGCTGATAGAGTACGCATTGGCTGACTCCGTCTATATTGCAGAGCATCTGACCGGAAGTTCCGTTCTTCCAGTCTTCCTGAAGTGCCGAAATATCTTTTTCGTCCATATCGGAAGCCGTTTCAAGATAAATAAGATAATTTTCAATGGCATCTGCGCTTTCCTGTGCAGAAATCAGCACGGTGCCGTCATCATGTATAACAAAGCATTTTGATGTGCCGTTAAAAGCGTCTACCTTCAAAGAATTAGCAAGGTCGGCATTGGTATAGCTTATAGCTATAGAATCATAGCTGAAACCGTTGTATTCTCCGTATGTTACCGGAGCGACAAAAATAGTTACGGCAGTGCCGTCCGAAAGATCTCTGCCTATCATTATAGGCTCATCGTAATTGACCAGTCTTTCCCAGGCATAGTGCGTTTCAAAGGTGTATTTTGTACCTGAGACCGTCATACCGGTCTTGTTTTCCGAGAAAAAATAAAATTCGGAAAATCCCCATGTATCCTTTTGCTTAGCGATAAAATCGCGTATATCGCCGCTGTCCTCGTTGCCTGCTTTGGCAAAATACTCGCCCCAGCTGTTGAGAAGTCCCCAGTTCCGTTCGGCAAAAGCTCCGAAAGAATTATTTACCTGACTGTAGATCTCATTAAGGTGTCCGGTGCTGTCCTCATATATTTTTTTGGATATAAAATTAAAATAGATGATCCCTATAATAATTACCGCGATGACTATGACAAAAATAAGGACCGGCAGCAGAAATTTCCCAAGTCTTTTTTTCATGGATATTTAAATACTCCTAAAACATAATTTTAACAGATATATATGTAAATATATTTTATCATACATTGTCTCAAAAGTCAATCACTAACAGCAAAAACGTTTATCATACGAAATGCAAGGATCCCCGTTCACTGTGAAATGAACGGGGATCCTGTTTTTATATGCTGTTTTATCAGCCCTCGTAATCCATTCCTATCTGAACGGCTTTCAGGTTGTTTGCGGCAAGAGCCGCTCTCTTGGCGGGAACTACCTTTTCAACAGCTTTTTTGAAGATATCCATTGAAACTATTCCGGTCTCGCGGAACATCTTGCCGAGCAGTATCATATTTGCACCGCCCTGAAGATCGTTGTCGGTAGCAAGCTGCGTTGCGGGTATGTAGAACGCTCTCACGTCCGTTCTGTCGGTCTTCACATCTACCATAGTGCTGTCGGAAACTATAACTCCGTCCGGTTTTACGGCGTTTGCGAATTTTTCCATTGACGGCGTATTCATTACGATAAGTATTGACGGTTCCAGCACCAGCGGAGAACCTATAGGCTTATCCGAAATACAAACCGAGCAGTTGCACGTTCCTCCGCGCATTTCCGGTCCGTAAGACGGCAGCCATGAAACTTCCTTATCGTCCATAAGTCCGGAATATGCAAGTATCTTTCCCGCAAACAGTATTCCCTGTCCGCCGAAGCCTGCTAAAAGTATGTCGTGCGTCATAGTTATTCAGCCTCCTTTGGTGGAAATGCGTTTGTGTCCTTGTAAACTCCCAAGGGATAGTAGGGTATCATCTCATCCTCAAGGCGCTTGAGAGCGTCAACCGGAGAAAGCCCCCAGTTTGTAGGACAGGTGGAAAGAACTTCTACAATGGAAAATCCTTTCTTGTCGCGCTGATTTTCAAAAGCCTTTTTAATAGCTTTCTTTGCTTCTCTTATATGAGGAACGGAGTTTACCGCAACTCTCTGTGCAAGAGCCGTTCCGCTGAGAGTAGCGAGCATTTCGCATACTCTTACCGGATATCCCGCAAGTTCCGGATCGCGTCCGTAAGGCGTGGTCTGGGTGATCTGTCCGGGAAGCGTGGTAGGAGCCATCTGACCGCCTGTCATTCCGTATGTGGTGTTATTTACGAAAATAACAACGATATTCTCGCCTCTTGTAGCGGCGTGAACGGTCTCGGCAGTACCGATAGCGGCAAGGTCGCCGTCGCCCTGATAGGTGAAAACGAACTTGTCCGGATTGGTCCTCTTTACGCCTGTAGCAACGGCGGGAGCACGTCCGTGAGCAGCCTCGATCATATCGCAGTTGAAGTAATCATACGCCATAACTGAGCAGCCGACGGGACATACGCCTATCGTCTCGCCTTCTATGCCCATTTCGTCTATGACTTCCGCAACAAGGCGGTGGATTATGCCATGAGTACAGCCGGGGCAATAGTGGAAGGTGATATCCGCCAGTGCCTTGGGCTTTTCAAATACAACAGCCATTACTTAGCACCTCCTGCAAGTCTTTTAATTTCCTCAAATACCTCGGAGGGCTTGGGGATAACTCCGCCTGTTCTTCCGAGGAATTCAACAGGCTTGGAGCAGTTGATAGCAAGCTTTACGTCGTCTATCATCTGTCCCATGGACATTTCAACGCAAAGCAGTGTATGTGCGTTCTTGGAGCCTTCGTTTATCTGCTTTACCGGGAAAGGCCACAGCGTTACCGGACGGATAAGTCCCGCTTTTATGCCCTGCTCCCTTGCCATATTTACTGCGGATTTTGCAACGCGGGCAGTTGCGCCGTATGCCGTTACTACTACTTCCGCGTCGTCTGTCATATAAAGCTCGGCTTCCGCGTGCTTTTCCTTTATCTCGGCGTATCTTTCAAATCTGTCGCGGACAGATTTTTCAAGAACGTCCGGCTGGAGGAACAGAGAATTGATGATATTATGCTCTCTCTTGTTTCCATGTCCGTTTGCAGCCCACGGCTTGTCGATCTGCTTTGCGGAAATTTCCGGGAATGTTACCGGTTCCATCATCTGACCAAGAAGTCCGTCTGCAAGTATCATTGCCGGCATACGGTATTCGTCCGCAAGGTCGAACGCCTTTGTAACAGTATCCACCATTTCCTGAACGGAACTCGGCGCAAATACAAGAAGCTGGAAGTCGCCGTGACCGAGAGCTTTTGTAGCCTGCCAGTAATCCGCCTGTGAAGGCTGTATGCCGCCCAGTCCCGGACCGCCTCTCTGCACATTGATGATAACGCATGGCAGGTCTGAACCTGCTATGTATGATATACCTTCGGATTTAAGGGAAATTCCGGGAGACGACGAAGAAGTCATGGCTCTTACGCCTGTAGAAGCCGCTCCGAGGACCATATTTATAGCGGCGATCTCCGATTCTGCCTGGAGGAAAACTCCTCCTGCCTGACGGAAACGCTTTGCAAGATATGCGGAAATTTCCGTCTGCGGTGTGATAGGGTATCCGAAGAAGCATTTGCAGCCTGCTCTTATAGCAGCTTCCGCAAGAGCCTCGTTGCCCTTCATAAGATTACGTTCCAAAACAGTCACTCCTTACTTAATTTTCAATTTGGGATCACTTTTCTACTGTAATAGCACAGTCCGGACACATTGTCGCGCACATCGCACAGCCTATGCACTGGGAATCGTCGATACAGACGGCAGTGAAATATCCCTTTCTGTTGCGCTTTTCCTTTTGCAGCTCAACTATCTTTTTGGGACAGGCTGTTGTGCACAGAGCGCAGCCCTTGCACTTTTCAAAATTGACCGTGATCTTTGCCATATATTTGACTCCTTTCGGTATAGATTTTCTATCGATAACACTGAAATGTCTCCTGATGATGTCGGTATCAAAGCTTGTCAGAACGCAGGATCATCTTATTACTGCTCATCAAAGATCTTCTTGACATATATTTCAACAGGGAACGGGTTTTTCACCTTTGCGGAGATACCGAGCGGAACGCAGGTATATGCTATGGGAAGTCCCGACCTGCGGGAAATTTCCTCCGCGAAGCTTTCCGACTGTTCCAATACTTCCGCAGTGGTCTCGTAAAGCAGATTTGTGTTGTTTACAACGGCGGTATGTTTCATACTTGCGGCGGATTCTATCTCATACATGAGCTCAAGCGCTTCGTCAGCCGTTCTTGTGAGAAATCTTCTGCAATTCACCACATAGAGCATATCCACGTCGTCCGACATTCCCGCAAACATTTTTGCGTAGCGTCCCAGCGCGATCGCTCCCGCGTCGTCCCCGCCCACGTCAACGATAAGATATCCGCTTTCCAGAGCGATCCTTTCCAGATCGAATGAGATAGCCGGAATATCCAGATTGGAATTTGCGTACATAGGCGCAGCAAGGGTTATGCCTTTGCTGCCGAACATTTCCTCAAAATCCGCAGACCGGAAGTAAGGGTTTACTATATCCAGATCGGCAACGGTGACTTTTTCGCCGCTTTCCGCAAGCTTTACGGCAAGATTTGCGGAAAAATTGGTTTTCCCGCTGCCGTAATGCCCCGTGATAATGTTTATCTTTTTCATCAGAACTTTCCGCCTCTTATTCCACGGAAATAATATAATAATATACCGGCTGACCGCCGTTTATCAGCATTACTTCGGCGCTGTTCCCCGCCTTGGCTTTTACATGCTCGAACAGCTCCTCGGCGTCCTTTTCGGCAATATCCGCTCCGTAGATTATGTTTATGAATGAAGAACTGCTGTTCATAAGCTTCTTGGCAAGTTTGTAAGCCGCCTTGTGGATATCCTTTTCCGCGTAAGCGAGTTTTCCGTTGTCAAGCGCAAGTATCTCGCCCTTCTTTATGCTGCGTCCGTCAAAATCACTGTCTCTTGCGGCAAAAGTGACCAGTCCCGTTGACACCGTATCAAGGCTCTTGGTCATATTGAGACGGTTCGTATCAAAATCGCTGTCCGGATCGTAATTCATCATCGCGGTAATGCCCTGAGGTATTGTCTTTGACTGAAGAACGCATACTTTTCTGTCCGCCAGTCTTACCGCCTGTTCCGCCGCCATTATGATATTCTTGTTATTGGGAAGAACAAATACCGTTTCCGCCGGAACTGCCATTATTGCCTGAAGGATATCGTCCGTTGACGGATTCATGGTCTGACCGCCGCGTACTATGCAGTCAGCGCCGAGATTACGGAACAGATCTTCTATTCCGACGCCGCTCGCCACTGCAACAAACCCGAAAGGCTTTTCCGGAACGGCGGGAGTGAACTGCTGCTTTCTTACGGCAGCGGCTTCCTTCGCTTTGTTCTCGTGCTGATAGCGCATATTGTCGATTTTAAGATTTATCAGTGAACCGAACAGCAATCCTTCTTCGATCGCCTGACCGGGGTGTTCGGTATGGACATGGACTTTTATTATATCGTCGTCCTCAACGGCTACAACGCAGTCGCCTATCGATTCAAGGAAAGCGCGCAGCAGCGAAGCGTCCTTGCATTCGGAATTCTTGCGTACAATGAATTCGGTGCAGTAGGTATGGGTTATTTCCTCATCGAATTCACCGACCGTTGCGCTGAGATCCACCGATACCGTATCCGTTCTCGGAACATCGGCAGGTCTTGCGGGCTCTTTGCCCTTGAACACTTCAAGCATAGCCGTCCATATGATATAAAGACCCATTCCTCCGGCGTCCACGACGCCGGCTTTTTTAAGGACCGGAAGAAGATCGGGAGTGCTGTCAAGAGCTTTTTTGGCTTCAATACATACATCGCTCCACAAAGCTACCTCGTCATTGGTGGATTTTGCAGCGACTTCCGCTCTTTCGGCTGCCATTCTTGCAACGGTAAGGATAGTTCCTTCCGTTGGAGACATTACCGATTTGTATGCGCCTTCAACGCCAAGTTTAAGAGCACTGCATATATCATCGCAGTCGGCTGTGGTCTTTCCCTTAAAACCCTTTGCAAAGCCGCGGAATATCAGAGAAGTTATAACTCCGGAATTACCTCTTGCTCCCCTGAGAAGAGCAGACGCAGCGGTTTCCGCCACCTGTGACACGGTAACTTCGTCATCCATTACCTGAAGTTCTCTGAGAGCGTTGCCAAGCGTCATCGACATATTTGTCCCCGTATCGCCGTCCGGTACGGGATATACGTTGAGCTGATCCACTTCGCGTTTCTTATTGGCGATCGTTACCGCTCCCGAAATAAATGCGTCTCTTAATACCTTTCCTGTTATCATATCCAAATACTGTCTTATGGAACAATTATCCGCCGACAGACTCTCCTTTCGCGATCATATTCCGTAAATATCAGCAATCCGTCATTCCGTCAATGTACACCGTGACTTTGCCGACGTCCATCCCTGTTTTTTCCTGTATCGTATAACGGAGCTTATGGACGAGGCTGTCCGTAACGGCTGAAATATTCACGCCGAATATAACTGTTATATGGAGCTTTATAGACAGTTTTCCTCCTCGGATATCTATGCTTATATTCTTGCTTATGCCGGCTTTTTCAGCGGCGTAGGCGGCAAAGCTTTTCCCGCAGGTCTTTCCAAGTCCTGCAACGCCATAGCATTTGGACACAGTATATCTTACAAGCGAATAAAGATATCTGTCCGAAACGCCTATAGTGCCGAGATGATTTTCAAGTTCTGGCATAATATCCTCTCCTTAGCGAAAAAATACCGTAAACGGTCCCGGAATACAATATATAGTTTATTATAACATATTTTTTTTATTTTTTCAATACAATTCTCAAAAAAACAGTATTTGCATTTAAAATGTAAAATTATGGCACTTTAAATGCAAATACATAGGCTCATATATTATTTCCCGACGGCGCGGAAGGCGGTGTATTTCGTTCTTTGCTCCTGCAATATCCGCGGTATCTCCGCCTTGTGGATTTCTGGACATACATAAGTTCGTCCGACTGTCTTATGAACTGATCTATCGTTCCCCCGCTTTCGGGAACGCCTTTTACTATTCCGCAGCTTGCCTCAACAAGATATGGTTTTCCGGAATTTTCATTATAATTTTTCAGATATGCTTCAAACCGCTTTACAAGGTCTTCCGCATACGTGCTGTTTTTGCATACGCCCGCGGCGATATATTCATCTCCTCCGAATCGGGCTATTATCTCTCCGTCGGAAACGGCTCTCAGCGCATTGGCGATCGTAATTATGGCATTATCGCCTTCGTGATGTCCGTAATTGTCATTTATCCCCTTCAGACCGTCCATATCCACGGAAAGCACCATGAATTCCGTTTTTTCCGAAACACACTTTTCATATATTTCCGGAGTGAGCCGATAAAAGCCGCGCCTGTTGTACAAGCGTGTCATTGAATCCTTTATGTACATATCTTCAAGGCTGTTCACCGCCATGAGCATTTCCTGCTTGACACGCGAATTTTCAAGCACGTTGCTTATATTTGTCAGCAGTGCATAAAGGATATGAAAGTTCCTTCCGGTAAGGTTGAATTCCATTCCGAGGTAACCTATGCACCTGTCCTGAAAATGCAGCGGCAGGAACATGATATTCCTGCATCTTTCAAAAACGCCGTCAAGATCGGGGAGCATTTCTTCCGAAGCGAAAGGATCCATATATTCAAAATCGGAATTATCGAGCCCATGGATAACATATTTCATTATCGGAGCATAGCCTTTCCTGAGGTAATCGTTATACGAAGAAGGCTCGTCAGCAGGCATCACGCTTTCCGATATAAAACCGTCGCATATGCAGAGCCAGCATTCTTTTGACCAGACGTCCCTGAGAAAAAGTTTTATTTTTTCCAGAGTATCCTCAAAAGAAATGCAGCCCGTTGCCGCCTCGGAAATTTTTATCATTGAGTCGGAAAATCCGTTCCAAAGATCTATATGGTTATAAAGGTCGTGTTTAAGGACATTATCCGTTGCTGAACGGTTCATTGGCTCGCAGCCGCATGATTCGCGGAACATCACCTTTCCGCTGACGGTCTCTTTCCCCGTGGGAGGTATCCTGCCTTCAAATATTTCGTTCAGCCGGACTGCCGCCGTTTCTCCCGCACCTGCCACATTACACATCAGCGTAGTTATTGAAGGGAAGAACGTACTTCCTTCGGCAATACCGTCTATGCCGGTCACGATAACATCTTCCGGAACTCTGAACCCAAGCTCCGCAAGTTTCATACATACGCCTATTGCCATTGAATCGTTGGCGCATATAAAGGCGTCCGGCATTTTTCCGTATCTGTCATAATGTTTCTGAGCGGCATCTCCTCCGGAAGCCCACCAGAAATATCCGTAATCTATATTATCCTCCGTCACGCTGAGACCGCATTCTTCCATAACGTTCCGGAAAACCTTCTCTCTTTCGTCCGAAACGTCGTTGCCTTTTGCTCCGCCGAGAAATTTTATATCTTTTGCGCCATGTTCTTTTATGACATGGCGGACTATTTCCCCGAAGGCTTTTTCATACTCAAGGGATATCGAATAGGCGCAGTCGTTTTCGCCGTCGATAATAATTATCGGTATGTTTTTAAGCTTTGCTTTTTTTATGAGCTCCGCCATACTTTTTTCCGATTTCATAAACATAGCCGTTATCACGAGCGCGTCTATCCTGTTGAAATTTATCAGCTCATATATATTTATCTCGCCCGCATCATAGGGATTATCTCTTATTTCGCCGGCAAGGGACTGGAACCACATGACCCTGAAGTCAAATTCCTCACATTTATTTATAAAAGACTGCACAACGGACGAAAGATATGCGTCGTCTATCCCGCCGGATGCAAGAGCGATCACTTTTTTCCGTACACTTTCAGAATTGTCGTTCATACATTTTCCTCCTGCAAATACAGAATATGTATTTTTTATACTGCGTCATAATAATATCCGATGCCGTCCGAAGAAAGGCGGCACCGGACAGCGGGGACTTTATTTTATCCGATCTTAAAGAGTATAATTAAGTATATCACACTTACATTCCCGTATTGATAAATTTTTGATTACGTGATTATAAACAAATAATAAACTGTAACTGTCCGGTATCGTTTCAAAGCCTTATAAAATCAAAAGCCGCGGGATATATTAAAATATCCGCGGCTTTTGCATAATAATATTTGTCTTGAAATTACTCGGCAGTTTTTCTTGTCAGCCATGCATAAGCAATATCCAGCGCCTCATAGAGGCTGTTCTTTTCGCTTTGCTTTTCAATGGCTTCTATAGGTGAAAGATTTTCATCCGTTGCCATTTTATATATCTTCACCTTGCTTGCAACGTCTATATCGCCGACCTTTGTTTTTTCCGTGATCTGCATCCACACCACATATTTGTCGGACATATTTCCGTAATAAAGCTCGTCGTTCTTTCTTACAAGAGGGTATCCCTTATATTTAAGAAAGCGTTTTTCTTTATTCTCCGTCTTTGCGGCTGTCTTTTTTTCTGCCATTTCGTATCCTCCTTTACAAAAGTTGTCTCCCGGCGTTAAATTCCCTTGGAAAGCAGTGCGGCCTCCTTTACGGGATATGATCCTTTAAAAATAATTATAGCACAGAAAATTCATAAAATCAAGTATTATTTCAGAAAGATCATTCATTTTTCTGCCGCGGGCAATTCTAATTCTATATCATTTCCGATGAAAAAAATGTCATTTCGTATCCGTCTGCCGTTACCAGTTTATAACTATATCTTCGCCGTTCTTATAGAGATCGATATTCTTTACAAGTCTGTCCACATAAGCGGTAGCGCAAGTGTAAGCGACCTCGCCGTTGAGCTTTACAAGGCTCTTGCGGTTTTCCCATGGGATAAATTCTACCACGTCTCCGCCTCCGGCTTTTGTTTTTATGGTAATTGTAACAGCCGGCTCAGCATCGGTCTCCTCAAAGCAGAAATCATCGCTGGGCGCACGGAGAATGAACTGATAAAAGCTCTTGAACTTGTCCTTGTCAACAACGCTGCCGTCAAGCTTTACTTCAAAGTCCTTATCGGAGCTTCCGGTCATTGTAAAGTGCATATCCGCATTTTCCGCCTTGATGTCCATAGACTCAAGATCAAACACATAATTTCCCGTAAACATAGTGGTAACTATGCGTATAGGTTCAAAGTCCAGCCATGGGAGCGACGCCTCATCTATGACATAGATCACGTTTATACCATCGGCTATGACATATCTTCCGAGTTTGCTGCCGTCCTCATCATAGCATACATCGCCGATGTAGAAATTCAGCGTATCGCCGCCGTTTATTTCGGTCTTGACCACTGCCGCCGGATCGGCAAGTCCGCATTTTACCGCGTCCTCCTCCGTAGGATTGAGTATGCCGAGATCCGTTGCGGTAAATCCGAATATACCGCTCGTGATCTCCGAAGAGGTTTCCGGATTAAGGTCCCTGAACGCCGGAGAAGTCATTACATACTGCGTTGAATTTCCGGTCATGATGCTTTCGTCGTCCTGACGTACATCATATTCTATAACAACGTCATAGTCAAGGTCCTTGCGGGAAATGGTCATTTTATTTATACGTGTATAGTCTGTAGTGTCATTTTCATCGGCAGCCGTCTTTGCCTTATAGATGACCTTATTGACAAGGTCATACTTGTCGTTCAGGAAATACTGCATATCAGACTTTCTTGCAGTATATACGGTATCGTCGCCTTCAAGCATAAAGTAGCGGTTTATTCCGTCCGGAACTTCATTTCCGAGAATAAGCGTATTCTTGGTCCCGGCGCTGTCTGTAAACACCGTAGTCACCTTTGCGGAAGGAGCGTCCAGACCGTATATCGAAATATCGTCCGGTTCTTCAACTACCGTTTTCTGTGCGGTAAGGGTAGCGGCATTCTCGATAACGTTTCCAAGGGATTCGCTGCTTATGGGAAGTCCCGATATTCCTTCAATGGACCATTTTATATCGTCTCCTTCTCCTACCCGCAGTATCCTGTATGTTCCGTGTTCGTTCTCAATGGTTATCTCCGAGATATCGCTCGGATTCTTGTCATACATAAGACGCGATGTCTCTTCGTCCGCCGAAGCGGTCTCCTCTTCTTTTTCGGGAGCCGTCAGAAGAAGCGCTGCGGCTATCCCTCCGAGAATGACAACGGCAATAACGCAAATAATAATTATCCTGAAATTTTTTTTCATTATTTATGTCTCCTTCTGAGCCATACGATCACTCCGGCAGCAGCGACCAGCAGCGGGAGCACAAACATGAACAATATCCTGAGGACCATTACCTGTGAAGCGTTGCTTTCGTAAGTTTCGCCGGTAAGATCTTTTGCAACGATGTTCAATCCGTTTTCCTTGCCGGATATCTTATTTACCGCGGAAACAAAATAATCGCCGTTATTGTAATAAGTCTGGCTCGTAAAGCTCTGATTAAGGATATCGTCGCATCCTATAACAAGGATATTTGACAGCACCTGCTTTGTATCAATGAACGTATACTTGCTTGTTACAGCCATTATCGGGACTGCGCGCTCCTCTATATCGGGAGTAACGCCGGTCTCCTGATATTCGTTCCTCATTTCGTCCGTATAGCAGAAACCTGTTTCGGAAGTTGTCAGGAGCACATCAGTGGTAACATTTCCCTGAAAATCGTACAATACTTCTACCGGACGGGAATTATATGCCGCTATAGGATTTGACATAACTTCCGAGGCAATACCGCCCGTATAATCATTTTCTTCCAGATATGCAACAATTGCATACGGGCTTGTTTCCGAAGCGACGTTCTGTACATTTGTCTCGCCGACAAGACCGTGAGGTATGCTTATTCCCCATTCTTCAAGGAACGCGTCGATATTCGGCGTATCGTTCTGATAATAGCTGGCGGTGTAGATCATATTCTTGCCGTAATTTCCGCCGTTTTCCATAAAATTATATATCTTGTCTATCAGAGCGTCGGAAAAGTCGTTGAGCGGCGCATTTATTACCAGCATATCGGCATCTTCCGGGATATCTTCAATGTTGGGATCTATCGTTACGGTCTCAAAGCCGTTGCTTTCCAGCATTGACATTATGTTTTCGCCGTTTGCGTCCGCAGTGGTGTTCTGCGCATGAACAACATCAAAGTAGACCGCCTTTTTCGGATCCGGATCGGTAACGTACATCAGCGCGGAGGTCAGCGTCTGTTCCGCCTTTGAAGAAACTATCTGCTGGCTCATGGTGTAATAGTCTATTTCCGTATTGAACAGGTCGTTCACCGACAGCACCCTTATCCTGTGGGAATTATTGTTGAAAACGATTATGCTGTAATCGGAAATGCTTCCGTCGTAATACTGCTTGTATTTTTCCACATAAGTGGGGTCAACGGTCATATCGACGAAATTAACGTCGATCCTGTCGGAATTGTATTCATATTTTTTCAGCACTTCATATGCCT
>CANRJZ010000033.1 GCA_947631055.1 uncultured Clostridia bacterium
AAAAATTAAATAATGATGATAAGATCAATGGAATTCTTGTACAGCTGCCGCTTCCGGAACATATAAATGAGAATTCTGTCATAAACGTCATACGCCCCGACAAAGATGTAGATGCTTTTCATCCGCAGAATGTAGGACATATAATGATAGGTGATTTCAGCTTTTTGCCCTGCACTCCTGCGGGAGTTATGGAACTTATCGCTGATGCGGGAGTAGATGTATGCGGGAAAAAGTGCGTCGTTATCGGCAGGAGCAATATAGTCGGAAAGCCTATGGCGATGCTGCTTTTACATAAGCACGGAACGGTAACTATATGTCATTCAAGGACCAAGGAACTTAAAGAGATATGTTCAGAAGCAGATATACTGGTCGCTGCCGTCGGAAAGCCTAAATTTGTGACTCCCGATATGATAAAAGAAGGCGCTGTTGTCATTGATGTGGGAATGGATCGCGATGAAAACGGAAAACTTTGCGGCGACGTTGATTATGCCGCTTGTTTCGATAAAGCCGGATACATTACGCCTGTTCCCGGAGGAGTTGGCCCTATGACTGTAGCAATGCTTATGAAAAACACCCTGACAGCTGCAAAAATAAAAAATCATATAATATAAAATTGAATAATTTTGAATACACCTCATGGAAATGCCAATAATATTCCATGAGGTGTTTTATTTTGAAACGTATCAAAGCAACTCTTGCCATATTTGTATTTGTTTCAGCAATACTGTCGATCAGATTGTTTTCTTTGATAAATGATGATAAAATAGCCGCAGTATCATCAGGAAGAGGATATTATACCATAAGATCGGTAAGCGAATATGCAGGTATTTATGATCGCAATATGCTGCCTCTTGTCAATTGCAGTGAAAAATATGACGCCGTGATAATACCAAATTCCGAAATGGCTGTAAAGATACAGCCTTATCTTATTGACAGAGAAACATTCTACAAGGGCATAACCGGAACTTTGCCCTTTTTATGCCGTGTTTCACCGGAAGCATATATACTTGGCGAACAAGCTGTAATTTTTCGTTCAAAACTAAGAACGGACAGCAGCCAGCTTGCACCTCATATTATAGGATATACTTCCGATAATGTAGGAGTATACGGCATTGAAGGCGCATTTGACTCGTTTTTGCGCTCACAGTATTCGGAAAATTCAGTAACGCTCGGAGTAGATGCGCTGGGGCAAGTTTTAAACGGCATAGAAGCGGATGTTTCCGCTGCCGAACCTGTGAAAAGCGGAATAATTACTACTATTGACAAAAATATACAGATCATATGTGAAAATGCTGCCCGTGACCACGACCTCAAACAAGGAGCTATCATTGTTATGGATACAGGTTCGGGAGAAATAAGGGCTGTAGTAAGCTGTCCGGATTTTAACACCGAAAATATTTCAGCATCGCTTAACGAGCCTGATTCGCCGTTCATTAACAGAGCCTTTTCAGCTTACAGCGTAGGTTCGATATTCAAGCTTGTTACTTCGGGGACCGCTCTTGAACAGGGAATAAGTTCAGAATACAGTTATATTTGTACCGGTTCGTTAAATGTCAACGGACAGGTATTCAATTGCCATAAATGGGGAGGACATGGAGAAATTGATATGAGCACAGCCGTTTCCGAATCTTGCAACACATATTTTATAGCATTGAGCGAATATCTTGACAGGGAAAAATTTATTGAAACCGCTTCATCACTTGGATTTGGAAGTTCAACAAAGCTGTGTGAAGGAATGGTTTCGGCCGCAGGGAATCTGCAAACGCCTTCTGATATTGATATTCCGGCTGAAAGAGCAAATATGTCCTTTGGTCAGGGAATGCTTACGGCTACTCCTTTGCAGATATGCAGAATGACTTCGGCGATAGCAAATGACGGAATAATTTATGAACCTTCTATAATAAAGGGAACGATAAATAAAGACGGAAATATATCTTATTTTCCTGTAAATGCCGGTGAAAGGGTACTGTCATACAGAACAGCAAGGACATTAAAAGGCTTTATGCAAAAAACAGTAAGAGCTAAGAATTCAATGTCAAGACCGGATACCGTATCAGCCGGAGGAAAAACTTCCACAGCTCAGACAGGCAGATATGATGAAGCCGGAAATGAGATAATGAATTGTTGGTTTACAGGTTATTTTCCGGCTTATACTCCAAGGTATACCGTTACGATACTGTCCGAAGGCGGAACATCCGGAAATTCTACTGCCGGACCGATCTTCAAGGATATAGCAGATAAAATATCGGAATATGATAAAAGCCTGACAGCCAAGTGACTGTCAGGCTAAAATTATTTATTCGTCATCAAAATTGCCGGGAATATGAAGCTGTTTTACAGGAATTCTTTTTAACGGTGAATAAAGATATTTTGGACAATTGGAATCACCGTTTACAAGACCTCTTTTTTCGCAAAGAACTTTGCCGCCGTCTTTAGCCCGTGTTCCGTAAGTACAATACTGACACTGAGGAGGTATGTCGTTCCCAAAGTATTTCTTTTTTGCCATAAATAACATTCCTTTCTTGAATAATTATTCTTACATTATATTATATCACAAATTTTTTCTTTTTGCTATAGAAATATTTAATAATAGCAAAATTGTCATAATCAACAAAAATAAAGATAAAATTGGTGAATTGTGACGATAAACATATCTTTCAGAAGATATCGTATAAACAAGATCCATGTTAAATACTATTATAAACATTTTACATAAAAAATATGAAATAATTGCTGCTGAAATTCTATATAAATAAAAACATTTGGTTGACAATATTCCGGATACAAAACCCTTTGCCTGAAGTGTAACACAAACGCCGCCGAATGAAAGAAGAGCTGTTATTACCGGCATAAGCCGGATATTTTCCGGACTGAACAATGTAATGTTGCTTATCTCTATAAAAGATCTTACAGCGGCAATACTATCCGTATAATTAAGATATGTAGATCCGGAAATCGCCGCAGAAATGGTTTTTATTACATTAAGTTTATCTAAAATACATATCAGAGTAGAAAAAAATATTATTATCGCACAGATCGACATCATTCCTTTAGCACCGTTGTATATCGAGTCAATAAAACGCTCCATTGACATATCAAGTTTTATTTTTTTATTGGATCTTGGAGGTATTTTCCTTCCTAAGCCTCTTATAAACCCAAGAATAATATTAGCGCAGAGTGATGATATGAATATTACCATTCCTGCTTTTAAGCTGGAAAAAAGCCTTACTCCGGCGATACTGCAAATAAATGCCGGTCCTGCAAGATAACAATAGGACAGCATAGTCTCTGCTGTATGGCGGTCTATTTTTCCATCCTGATAAAGTGAAGCAAGAAGTTTTGCGCCTACCGGATATCCGCCGATGCTTCCTATAAGAAATACGGAAAAATATTCTTCCGGTATACGGAAAACATATCTGGATATTGCCCCGAACGGTTTGCTTATAACAGCATAAAGACCGCTTGACACTATAAAACCCGATATTACCATAAACGCGTAAAGAGACGGTATCATAACTTCAAGGCAGACTTGCACCGACTTTGCTGCGGCTTCACCTACATCTTTTATAAATACAACAAGGAAAAAAGCATACAGCAACGCGGCAGCCCCTATAATATAATTTTTGAGTCTTTTCATTATATACCTATCCTTTCGTATTAAAAATATTACAAATTTTACTTATAAAGTATATGAAAAAAGAAGCTGTAATATAATTTTAGTAATTGATCGCAGAAGGGATATATAATTGATTTGCCTTTCAGGAGAGGAGATATGGCTGTTGATGAAAAACAAGCTAAAGGACAGATACGACTCAGCAGTTTCCCGATATGTTAAAAAAAAGTTATACCTTAACACATATATAAACCTTTCGGACAATACGCATATGGAGATCGAAAACTGTAAAAAGATCCTTGAATACAATGATATATACGTTAAATTAAAAACATCAACGCTTATGATAAGCATATGGGGGCAGAACATAAATATATCTGACTATAATACAGACGGACTCATAGTTGACGGCATTTTTACATCTATTGAATTTGAAAATTTAAAATAAGTTGATCGAGAAAGGGAGTAAACATAAATGTTTGATAATATAAGAGGGATAATCACATTTGAAGCTCTATCCGACGGACCGGAAAACTTTATAAATGCTCTTAAAAACAGTTCTGTACAGATATCCGGTTTAAAGTTCAAAAAAGGGAGGATATACGGAAATGTGTATAGAAAGGATTTTAAACAGGTATGTGATATAGCTTCCAAAAATGCCGCAGCAATAAGCATAGCGGGAAGACGCGGAAGTATTTTTACTATAAGAAAATACCGAAGCAGGATCGGAATAGCTGTAGGAATAATTCTGGCTGTTCTTATGACGGCATATCTTTCAAACATAGTAATGTCTGTAGAAATATACGGAAATGAGACTCTTACGGATAAACAGATCGCCTCAATGCTCAGTGACTGCGGGATAAAGATAGGAGCATTTATTCCCAATATAGACCTTAGAGAAGCGGAAAGACAGATTGTATCTTCTGTTGATGATATTGCTTGGATAGGGATACGCTCATCAGGGTGTATCATACAGGCAGAAGTAAGCGAGTCTGATGCACCTCCGGAAATGGTACCTACAAGAATACCATGCAATGTCATATCGTCGCAAGACGCACAGATAGTTGACATAAAGAACGTACATATGGGAATGTTGATACCAATGCTGTACGACGGAGTAAAAAAAGGCGATCTGCTGATAAGCGGCACCGTAGATGACGGAAAAGGCGGGGTATACTTTGCTCACGCTATGGGAGAAATTATTGGACGGTATAATGAAAAAGTTACTTTTTCTCAGACGTTCAATGACGAAACGATAGATCATTCCGAAAAGGTGACAAGAAAATATCTTTACATTTTTGGCCTGAAAATACCGCTTTATGTAGGAAAAAACAATTTTTCACAATATGAGTATGACGAATCATATTCGCCTTTCAGGATACTGAATATAGAACTTCCGGCAGGAATAGTTATCTCGGAGTATCGCCCGTATGAAAAGGAAGCTGTATGCTATTCTCCAGAAAAAGTCAGGCAGATACTTGAAGATAAGGTAAAACAATACGAAAAAAATTTTTATGATGGGCAGAATGTTACGATCGTAGACAAAGAAGTGCTTTTCAGCGAAAATGAAAACGGTATGACTGTTACCGTTAAGTATACTCTGGAAAGCGATATAGGAGAAATTCAGGAAATTATGGCAAAATAATCGCTTTACCCCCTTTTCATAATGAAAAAAATGTGGTATAATATCATTGTATAGATGAGTAAAGACTGTAATTTTGCTCTGACGTCCATAAATTAAACTTATAATATGAGGTATACAAATGGCGGAAGTTGTAATTGATCTGGAAAATATCGATCATGCTTTATCACTTTTCGGAAGTTATGACGAAAATATTAATCTTCTTCAAAAACAGTATGGTGTAGCTATACTTAACCGAGGCAGCGATATACGCATAAGCGGAGATGATGAAGCGGTATCTAAAGCGAGATCTGCTGTTGAAACTCTTATCTCTCTTATAAAAAAGGGAGAAACTATCAATGAGCAAAACATAAGATATGTCAGCTCAATTGTAGATGAGAATTCAATGAAACAGGTGACGGAGCTTGCCGACGGCGGGATATGCGTTACTACAGGCGGAAAAGTAGTAAAAGCCAAAACTCTCGGTCAGAAAAAATATGTTGACGCCATTTCAAAAAACACTATCGTTATGGGAGTTGGTCCTGCCGGAACAGGAAAGACATATCTTGCGGTAGCTATGGCAGTCAAGGCGTTCAAAGCTCACGAAGTCAATAAAATAATTCTTACCCGTCCTGCCGTAGAAGCCGGAGAAAAACTTGGTTTTCTTCCCGGCGACCTGCAAAATAAAGTAGATCCGTATCTTCGTCCGCTTTATGATGCTTTGTTTGATATGTTCGGCGCGGACACTTTTGCCAAGCATATGGAACGCGGAAGTATAGAAGTTGCTCCGCTTGCTTATATGAGAGGACGAACTCTCGATGATTCATTCATAATACTTGATGAAGCGCAGAATACCACAAGGGAACAGATAAAAATGTTCCTTACCAGACTGGGATTTAACAGCAAAATGGTAATAACCGGAGATATCACACAGATAGATCTTCCGGACAGCAAACGTTCAGGGCTTATTGACGCTATGAATATACTGAAAAATATTGAGGATATCTGCATATCCAGATTTACGGAAAAGGACGTCGTTCGCCATAAGCTTGTACAGGATATTATCAAAGCTTATGAAAATGCTTACAGAGAAAGAAGGTCATAACGAAATGCCCAAAGTAAAGGTAATGATCGGAAATGATCAGAAAAAGATCAAGCTTCCCAAAGGAATAAGACCGCTTGTGCGCAAATGCTGTCAGGCAGTCCTGGCTGAAGAAAATTTCAGTGAGCCTGCCGAAGTCAGTGTTTTGTTTGTAGATAACGATAAAATACATCAGCTCAATAAGCTGTACAGAGAGAAGGACAAGCCTACAGATGTCCTTTCCTTTCCTTTGGGAGAAAACGGTATATATGACATAAATAATGAAACGGGAGCTTGTCTGCTCGGAGATGTTGTCATATCAATAGAAACAGCGCTTAAACAAGCAAAAATATATGATCATTCTCTTGAGCGGGAGATAGGTTTTTTAACAGTCCATTCTATGCTCCATCTTCTTGGATATGACCATGAAACAACTCCTCTTGAAGCGGCAAAGATGCATGAAAAAGAAGAGATCATTCTTGAAGAACTTGGGATAACACGGGATAAAGAATTCTCGGAAATAAAATGAAGGACTTTTTTAAAGCGTTTATTTATGCCGGAGAAGGAATATGGGAAGCTGTACGCTGCCAGCGGAATTTCCGCTTCCATATAGCTGCAGCGGTCTATGTGACGGCTTTTTCGTTTTTTTATGACCTGACAAGAACGGATTATGTGCTTCTTATACTTACATTTTCTTCGGTAATGGCAAGTGAAATGATAAATACTGCCATAGAAAATGCTGTCGATCTTTGTTCAAAAGAGTACAGCAAAACTGCCAAAGCCGCAAAGGATACTGCTGCGGGAGCAGTGCTTGTAACAGCAATATTTGCGGTCATAACCGCAATAATTCTATTTGGAGATATTGACACTGTAAAGCAGATCATTTCGTATTATTCCGAAAATATACCGCAGCTCATAGGTCTTATAATATCATTTCCGATAACATATGTATTTGTTTTCGGAATGGGAACAAACAAAAAGGAAGAAAGGAAAAATTATGGAGACAAGGAATGAATTCGTTGCTATAGTCGGACGTGCCAACGCCGGAAAATCATCTCTTCTTAATGCTCTTACAGGGGAAAAAATAGCCGCTGTCAGCAGTAAGCCTCAGACAACAAGAACAAGGATCTCCGGAATAGTTACGGAAGAAGATACACAATATGTTTTTATGGATACTCCGGGAGTACACAGATCCAAAAATAAACTTGGAGAACATATGAACAAAGCTGTAAAGGACTCTATAACCGATGTAGATCTTATACTTATGGTATCGGACGTTACTGCAGGCTATGATGATAACGAACGAAACATAATGAACAGTTTCAGAAAAAATGATAAGGTAATACTTATATTAAATAAAATAGATCTTCTCAAGGATAAAGAAAAGCTTGTTCCCATAATAGCGGAGTACAGCAGTTTGTATAACTTTGAAGCTGTTATACCGGTAAGCGTTCTTGAAAATGACGGCATTGATATAATATGGGATGAAGTAAAAAAATATTCATCCGAAGGTCCTCATTATTTTCCGGATACGTCCTTTACCGATCAGCATGAACAGGTAATTGCCTCGGAAATAATAAGAGAGAAAATTCTTGAACTTATGAGTGATGAAGTTCCTCATGGAACGGCTGTTATGGTCGAAGAAATGAAGGAACGTCTGAACAGAACCGGTGAAGATATACTTGATATTTCGGCTGTTATATACTGTGAGAGAGAGTCCCATAAAGGAATGATAATAGGCAAAAACGGCGCCATGCTAAAGAAGATCGGTCAGCTTGCCCGTGAAGAACTGGAAAATTTTTTTGAAATAAAAGTCAATCTTCAATGTTGGGTCAAGGTCAAGGAAGACTGGAGAAATAAGGAAAATCTTATTCGTAATTTCGGCCTATCAAATAATTCCATTAATATGTAGTCGGCGGACGGCAATAATTATAGTAATGACTTCGGAATGGTCATGGAGGTTGTTACTATGATAGATAGCTATGATGAGAATAAATGGAATAAGTTTGAACTCAGCGGGCGCATAATTGATTATCTTGATTATAAAGGCATACCGACGAAATTTTTTTCCGATATAAAAGGGGAGTTCTCCGATGCTGACAACGGCAATGGGACTTGTAATAGCGGAGCGCAATTACGGTGAAAATGATAAATTCATAGATATTCTTACAGCTGAATACGGCATTATTGAAATATGCGTAAAGGGAGCAAGAAAGATCATCGGCAAAAGCAATTCATCGACTCAGCTGTTTGCATATTCAAAGTTTTGTTTCAGCCGCAGGAATGACAGATATTATCTTAACAGCAGCGAGCTTGTACGGGTATTTTACGGTATACGGCTTGATATAAAAAAGCTTGCTCTGGCCGAATATTTTGCGGAAATATCAAGATACTGCGTTACTACGGGGCAAACGGCAAAGGATATAATGAGCCTTTTTCTTAATTCACTGCATTTTCTTTCGGAGGACCTCAGGACCTGCGAATTTATAAAAAGCGTATTTGAAATGCGCTTTATGAGTGAAATTGGTATGCTGCCGCAGCTTATAGGCTGCCGTGATTGCTATAAGTATGAGGCGGATGAAATGTACTTTATGGTCGATCTATGCTGTTTGCTTTGCGGAACGCATTTTGAGCAGAGAAATTTTGAGGAAAATTATTATCATATAAAAGTTTCAAAGACTGTTCTTCACTCGCTAAGATTTATATGCCTTGCCGAAATGAAAAGAATATTTAATTTCAGGATAGGTGAAGCGGCTTTGAAACAGCTCAATGAAGTAACAGAAAAATATATAGTTTCACGCCTTAACAGAAATTTTAAGGCTCTTGAATTCTATAAACAGGTCTGTGACAGAAATACTTTTTTAAATACAAATACTGACAACATATGACCGAAAGGAGAAATGCTTTATAATAAAGCATAAACATAATTATGAATAAATATTATGAAACACTTGAATTACATAAAATACTTGAAATGCTGGCTGATGAGACCTCCAATGACCGTACACGCGAAGCGGCTCTTTCCATAAAGCCGGAAACTGATATAAATATAGTTAAACGTGAGGTCAAGAAAACAGCACAGGCGTTTGATCTGTCGGTAAAGTACGGTACACCGTCATTTATTGGGTTCAAAGATGTGCGCGGCTCTCTCGGCAGAGCAAGATCGGGAGCAAGTCTTACGCTGAGAGAATTGCTGGATATTGCTCAGGTCCTTTATCAGATAAGGTTACTTTCTGACTGGAACAGATCAAGAGGAGAAGAAGAAACGCTTCTTGATGAATTTTTTGCTTCGTTATCTCCGGATAAGTACCTTGAAGACAAAATAAAGAATGCGATCCTTTCAGAAGATGAAATATCCGATACGGCAAGTCCCGAACTTGCCAACATCAGAAGAAAGATCTCCAAAGCAGGTTCAAAAATACGCGAAAGCCTTGATAATATGGTGAAGGATCCGGAGGTACAGAAGTCGCTTCAGGAAAATATCGTTACAATGCGTAACGGAAGATATGTTATACCCGTAAGATCCGAACATAAGGGAAATGTGCCGGGACTTGTGCATGCTGCATCGTCAAGCGGTTCAACATATTTTATAGAACCAATTTCCGTAGTTGAAGCAAATAACGAGATACGAGTCCTTCAAGGAGAAGAACAGGAGGAAATAGAACGTATCATAGCTGAATTGAGCTCGGAATGTGCAGCAAGAGCCGATGCTATATCAGAAAGTTATCTTGTTTGTGCGGAACTTGATCTTTATTTTTCCAAATCAAATCTTGCAGCCAAGATGAACGCCGGTGAGCCGGAGATCTGTGATGACGGACGAATAGACCTGAAAAAAGCCCGTCATCCGCTTATAGACAAAAATAAAGTTGTTCCCGTTGATGTAAAGTTGGGTTATGATTATCAGGCACTTATAGTAACAGGACCTAATACAGGAGGAAAAACGGTCCTTTTGAAAACCGTAGGACTCCTTACGATAATGACAATGTGCGGACTTTTGATACCGGCAGGCGACGGAAGCCGTATTTCTGTATTCAAGAATATTCTTGTAGATATAGGTGACAGGCAAAGCATTGAGGACAGCCTTTCTACATTTTCGTCCCATATGAGCAGGGTCGTGGAGATCCTTAACAAAGCCGATAATGACTCATTGGTGCTTTTTGACGAACTTGGTTCAGGCACAGACCCTGTAGAAGGCGCTGCACTTGCAGTATCCATTATTGATGAATTGATAAACAGGGGAAGTACGCTTCTTGTAACGACTCATTATCAGGAATTAAAGCTTTATGCTGTAGAACGCGAAGGCATAGAAAATGCTTCCTGTGAATTTGATATGTCGGCAATGCAGCCTACATACAGGCTGATAATAGGTTCGCCGGGAAAGTCAAACGCATTTTCTATTTCCGAAAAACTTGGTATGCCAAAACATATAATCAAAAAAGCAAATGATCTTGTTTCGTCCGAAAATCAAAGATTTGAAAAGGTCATCGAAGGACTTGAAAACTCCCGCCTTGAATTTGAAAAGAAATGTGAAGAAACGGAACGCATAAAAAGGGAAAATGAGAAAAAGCTTTCCGAGCTTGAGAACGAAATAGAAAATTTAAATAAACGCAAGGAAGACGAGATATCCAAGGCAAGAACGCAGGCAATGCGCATTGTGGAAAGCTGCCGTATGCAGGCGGACGCTCTTATGGACGAGCTTAATGAGATCAAAAAGCAAAAGGATAAGGAAAACTTTTCACAGCTTGCAGCAAATGCCCGTTCCAAAAACAAAGCTGCGCTCAATAAGATGTTCGATACGGCAAATCCCGTTATTTCCGGTGAACATAAAGAATATGTCCCGCCTCGTCCGTTCAGAAGAGGTGACAATGTTGCAATTGTCGATATAAACAAAAAAGGTATACTTGCAAGCGATCCGGATCCTTCGGGAATGGTATTTGTTCAGTCCGGTATAATGAAAACCAAGATAAACATTAAGAAATTACGCCTTATTGAACCGGAAAAAGTGACATATCAGAATAAAAAGATCTCCACCAAGGGAGTAAAAGGAAAAATGGAACGTTCTTCATCTATGGAGCTCGATATAAGGGGCTACGCCGTGGACGAAGGCATACATTCCGTTGATATGTTCATTGATAATGCGGTGCTTTCCGGTATTGGCATGATAACGATAATACACGGAAAAGGCACCGGCATACTAAGGCAGGGGATACAGAAACATCTTAAAAACCACCCGTCGGTAAAAAGCTATCGTGCAGGAGTTTTTGGCGAAGGTGAAGACGGAGTTACAATTGTTGAACTAAAATAAAATGACAATTAGGTGATAGAATATGTTTTTCTCGGCAGCGATCTTTGATCTTGACGGAACTATAATCGACTCAAATACGGTCTGGGCAAAAATAGATAAGATCATTCTAAACAAAAGAGGTATACATTGCTCAGATGATTTTGCGGCTAAACTTTCCTCAATGACATATGAAGAAGCTGCCGATGAAATGCACAAACTCGGCGTTAAAGAAAATACCGAAGAGCTGATCAAGGAGTTCAACAGTATTGCCGTTCAGGAATATGCCAACAATATTATGTTGAAAGAATATGTATATGATTATCTGACGCTGCTAAAGAGCAGGAAAGTAAAGACAGCTCTGGCAACGGCTTCTCCAAGGAGCCTCTATGAACCTGCTTTGCGTCATAATAATGTGTATGATCGCTTTGATGTATTCTGTACTACAGATGAAGCCGGAAAAAGTAAGGATTTTCCGGATATTTATCTTCTTGCCGCTTCAAAACTTGGCGCCGATCCATCGGAATGTATTGTTTTTGAAGATGTACTTAAAGGCGTAATGAGCGCTAAAAAGGCCGGTATGACTGCGATCGGTGTCTATGACAAGTATTCCGCATATGATACGGAGCGTATAAAGAAAGCCGCAGATAAGTTTATTATGGATTTTTCTGAAATGATGTAAAAAATATGGAGAAAATTCAAAAAAATACTTGACAAACATCATGATCAATGATATAATATTAAATGCCGCATGTTGCGGGCTTGTTTAAGTGCGCTCAGCGCCGCCCGTCTACAGCGAGTTTATAGAAAAGGCAGGTGCCGAAAATGTACGCAATAATCGAAACAGGCGGAAAACAGTATCAGGTCAAGGAAGGCGACGAGATCTTTATTGAGAAGCTGGACGTTAATGCTGATGATACTGTGACCTTTGATAAGGTGATCGCTGTCGGAAAGGACAACGGTCTTGATGTCGGAACTCCTTATGTTGGAGGAGCTGCTGTTGAAGCTAAGGTCATCAAGAACGGTAAGTCTAAGAAGATAACTGTTTTCACTTATAAGCCCAAAAAGGGTTCTTCTCACAGAAAACAGGGTCACAGACAGCCTTATACAAAGGTTCGCATCGACGCTATCAAGGCGTAAATCAAAAAAGATTTTATTTCCGTACTGGAGGTGTATTTTGAATGGCACATAAAAAAGGTATGGGCTCCACCAAGAACGGCAGAGATTCCGAATCGAAACGTCTTGGTGTAAAAAGAGCTGACGGACAGTATGTTCTTGCAGGAAATATACTTGTAAGACAGAGAGGTACTCATATTCACGCCGGAACAGGCGTTGGAAGGGGTTCCGACGATACGCTTTTTGCAATGGTTGACGGAAAGGTAAAATTTGAAAGAGTTGGCCGCGACCGCAAAAAGGTAAGCGTTTATACTGATTGATCAAAAAAACCTGCTGTAAATTATTTACAGCAGGTTTTTTACTGTTTAACTTTAAACTAAATAAAGATAATATTTAGAGTTTTTTAACGGTTTCCCTTTCTATAAGTTTGTAGGGAAGCTTTATTTTTTTGTTGGATTTGCTGTCAGCGTTGATATTTGAGATAAGTTCATCAACGACGGTCCTGCCTATCTCATAACATGGCTGTTCTATTGTGGTAAGTTCCGGAGTATACATACTGCTGAGAGAAATATTGTCGAAACCGCATACGGAAATGTCTTCGCCGACCTTTACCCCTTCCGAAAGAGCCTTTTTTACAACTCCTGCCGCAAGAATATCAGAAACACAGAATATTGCATCCGGCGGCTCAGGAAGCTCTCGAAAATATTCAAATCCCTTTGCTCCATCACTGAAATCATAAGTCCCTCTGTAAATATATTTTTCCGGAAATGATATCCCATTGTCGGAAAGTGCGCGTTTATAGCCTTTTTCTCTGTCCAGAGAAGAAGCTGATGACACTTCCGTGGATATCATTCCTATTTTTTTATGTCCGCATTTTACCAGATAGTCAACTGCCGCATATGCTCCGCCTTCATCGTCAACAGAAACAGTAAGAACATTTGCTCCGTCTATCCGCTCGCAGCATAGAGCAATATAATATTTTTCGTTTAATTCCATAAGGGTTTTTGCATCGAGCTGAGTTCCGAGAAGTATTGCGGCATCTACAGTACGGTTGAATAACATATTCAATAAACGCAATTCCAGATCATATGTACTGTTTGATGTGCTTAAAATGATATCATACCCGTGATCGGCAGCTGAATTCTGCATACCTCGTATGATCTCACTGTAAAATGTCTGTTCTGTTGACGGTATTATGGCGAGGATAACATTGGTTTCACATCTCCTGAGATTTCTTCCAAGGAAGTTAGGGCGATATCTGAGTTCTTTTATGGCATTGTTTACCTGTTCCGTAGCGGCTTCAGAAACCGTTGCGCTGTTATTTAGCACCCTTGAAACGGTAGCTACAGATACTCCGGCTGCTTTTGCCACATCTTTTATAGTAGCGTTCATTATATGTAAGTATGCCTGTAAAGGCAATTCTCCTTTCATAAAATATAGCCATTATATACAATGTTATAACAAAAAAGACATTTTTTCAATTGACAATATAAATAAAAAAGAAAACGTTTATTTTACAGTATTTTTTCGTTATCTTTAAGAGAACGGCTTTCGGAATTATATTTTTTAAGACGTTTTTCTTCTCTTTTACGCACGTTTTTTTCCGTAAATAAATTGAATATGGTAAGTGCAGCAAGCAGGACAGTGACAATTATTGTAAGAAGATGTTTTTCTGCAAGCGCTTCAGTTTTTATTTTGGGCCTTTTTGCGGAATTTGGTATGGCATATATACCGGTTACTGTATATATGTAAGATATCGTGCCGATAATATTAAAAACGATAGGTAACCATACTTTTTCAAAGCAAGCCAGGATAGTTCCCAGAATAAGTAATATAGAACTTATAAGAAGCGCTATCCCCAATTTACCATATGTATCAAAATTTACTACTATTATAGAGATCCCGCCAAAAATATTAATAAATCCTGAAATTATAGCAGCTGCTGCTATACATAGTACCAAGGTTATATTTCTTGCTTTTTTCATAAAAACTATCCTTTCTCGTCCTTAACTGATATAAATAGTATATCACAAAAAAATTACTCTTGCAAGCGGAATTTGAATTTCTATTTTCGACAAGTTATTTTAATGTTTAGGTGTAAAATAACCAAATAAAAAGCATTTATAAATTGATTTAAAATGAGAATAGTAATAAGGCGGGTCAGCCGCGGATATCGAGGAAAGGAGAGTTTTGTTTCCCGATCGAAATAAAGCAGAATGTTAAAAATGAAGAATTTTATAAAATATATGGCAATAATGGCAAACATGATGATCCTGACAGTATTAGGCGTCATAATATATTATAACCGTTCGCTGCCCAATAACTATTATGTATCTACAGGCGATGAACTTAAAATTTCACACCTTATTGAAGCGGCTCCGTGTGTCGGGACCTATTCAAAAGGCTTCTCAATACCTGCCGGCAGCAATGAAATAAAACGCGTTGAACTAAGATTATTAGGAATTATTCCAATAAAAACAGTAAATATACAAGAAATGAATAAGCCTATGCTGATACCGTGCGGTAATCCTTTTGGAATAAAATTGATGACCGACGGCGTTATTGTTGTTGAATTGAGCAGCTTTGAAACAGATGAAGGGATAAAAGCTCCTGCAATTGATGCCGGAATAAAGACAGGCGACGTGATCAAAACAATAAATGGGAAAAAAATACTTTCAAACAATGACATTGCCGAGGCAGTAGAAGAAAGCTGCGGAAAAGATCTTACGGTCTTTCTTGTAAGAGATGATAAAGATATATATGTAAATGTTACTCCAAGTATATGTATGGCAGATAATAATTACAGAATAGGAATGTGGGTAAGAGACAGTTCAGCGGGAATAGGTACATTGACCTTTTATAATCCTGCCAACGGCTGTTTCGCCGGTCTTGGGCATCCTGTATGCGATATTGATACCGGACGTATAATGCCTATGTATAAGGGCGAAGTCGCAGAAGTTACCGTAAATGGTATAAAAAAGGGGAAGGCAGGTTCTCCCGGTGAACTTGTCGGAAGCTTTTCGGATGGTACTGCTTCAGGAACTCTTATATCCAACTGCGAAAACGGACTTTATGGTATGCTGAACGGATTTGAATTTGCAGCTGATCCGGTCGAACTTGGTATGAGGAACGAAGTAAAAACAGGAGAAGCATATATATACACGACAATTGACGGAAAAAATCCGGAAAAATATGATATAATCATAGAAAAAATAGATTATAACGATTTTCACAATGGGAAAAATATGATAATTAAAGTAACAGATAATGATTTGCTGGAAAAAACAGGAGGAATAGTTCAGGGAATGAGCGGAAGTCCTATAATACAGAATGATAAGCTTGTGGGTGCTGTAACACATGTTTTTGTAAACGATCCGTCCAAAGGATATGCTATATTTGCGGATACAATGTATAATAGTTCCGAAACTGTAATGAATACCGGAGCGGCTGCATAATATAAAATAGTTTTCTTTGTGTGGATCGGCGGACTGTGCCGGTCCGCACAAGAATATTATTTAAATTGTCATTTGATATCATAATATTACATAAGTAAAATTTTTGCTGAAAAAATCAAATATTTTAAAAAATGCTATTGACAAATGTTCATTAATAGTGTATAATAAATAAGTCGCTAATGAGTATGTCATCTTAGGGAGCTTAGCTCAGCTGGGAGAGCATCTGCCTTACAAGCAGAGGGTCATAGGTTCGAGCCCTATAGTTCCCACCAAATGGCCTGGTAGTTCAGCTGGTTAGAACGCCGCCCTGTCACGGCGGAGGTCGTGGGTTCGAGTCCCATCCAGGTCGCCATAAATAATGCGGATTTAGCTCATCTGGTAGAGCGCCACCTTGCCAAGGTGGAGGTAGCGGGTTCGAGCCCCGTAATCCGCTCC
>CANRJZ010000034.1 GCA_947631055.1 uncultured Clostridia bacterium
CAGGCACGTTTGAGGGGCGTGTGTCGTATGACGTATGGGTTCAAGTCCCATTACTCGCACCATAATGGATAAAACCGCAAATTATGTTTGATAACAAGTTTGCGGTTATTTTTATTTAGTGTATATCATTCAGTCTTTTTACTGCCTGACGTCTTTGAATTTTCGGTATGATATGACGTCATGGCGTTTATATCGGAGTGGATCTATATGGCTAATTTTACGAAAAAAGCAATAAGGGACTCGTTCATAAAGCTGCTGAACGAACGCCCGCTGTCGCAGATAACCGTTAAGGATATTGTTTCCGACTGCGGCGTAAACCGGAATACTTTTTATTATTATTTTGAGGATATCCCGAAACTTATGGAGGATATTTTCAGCGAGGATCTTGAGGAGATAATAAAAAAATATCCTAAGATAGAAAATGCCGAAGCCTGTATCGATGAAATGATAGATTCGGCGCTTGAACAGAAACGCGTTATACTGCATATGTATAATTCCACAAACAGGGAAATGTACGAACATTACCTCTGGAACGTATGCGATCACGCGATAAGCACATATCTGGATACGCTGCTGGACGGAAGAAAGATCAGCGAAAACGATATGCATGCAATAAAGACATACCTTGAAAGCTTTTCTTTTGGGATGATCTCCAACTGGCTGCGGAGCGGTATGAACGAGGATATTCGCAGCACGCTGAAACGCATACGCGAAATAAAAAAAGAAATTATGGAGGATATGATATCCAACTGTGAAATAAAATGACCGTACATCCGGCGTAAATTGTCTGAAATTCAGGCAAATTGCGCCGGATGTCTGATTTTCAGACAGGATATATTTTTTGACTGTTTTCAAATATCAGCCGCCGTTTTATAATTATTATAGTATAAGATAAGGAGGAATGGCTTATGAAACCACGTTCGGCAACGCCGATGAAGATCGCTAAATTCGGCTGTATCGCAATGTCGGTGCTGCTTTGTGCGGCAGGGATAATTTTTATTGTTGTACCGGATATTTCCGCTCATGCAATAGGTGTCATAGTCGGACTTTCCATGCTGGTCTTCGGAGTTATCAGATTTGTAGGCTGTCTGTCAAAGGATCTTTACCGGCTGGCGTTCCAGTTCGATATGGAGACCGGCATACTGCTTATGATACTGGGAGGTATAATTCTTCTTAACCCCAAAGATGTGATGACTTTTGTCTGCATAGTTATCGGCATAGCGATACTGATAGACGGATTGTTCAAAATACGCGTTTCGTTCGATTCAAAAAAATTCGGCATAAAAAATTGGTGGGCAATATTCGGTACCGCGCTTGTAACTGCCGTGATAGGAGCAGTGCTCATATTTGACTCGGCAAAGGGAGCGGAGATATTGACCGTATTCCTTGGCGTATCGCTTCTGGCAGAGGGGATACTTAACCTATGCACGGTCATGAGTACGGTGCATATAATCAAAAATCAGCAGCCCGATGTCATAGACGCGGATTATTATGAGATCATTGACGACATAAAGTGATGGACAGATAAATTTTATCCGATAAAAAAAGACCGGCTCTGCCGGTAAGGATATGTGTATTAAATTACAGGAAAGGAAAAGATTGAATGAAGGTCACATATGATATATATTCGGTCGGATTAATGGCGGCGTTTATATCATTTCTTGGGTTTATGCTTGAAAATATATGGCTCGCATTTACAAAAGGATATGTGGATAACAGGAATATGAAATTCCCGTTCCTTTTCGGATACGGACTGCTCGTAATGGCAATACATCTTTGCCTCGGTACGCCTTCCATGTTTGCGGAAAAGATCATGCCGGTGCTCGGATGTTCCGAAATTGTCGGAAAGATCATTTATTTTGTCTCCGTAATGCTGATAGTCAGCGTAGGAGAAATAGCTCTCGGTACATTTATGGAAAAGACCTGTCATATGGAATACTGGAACTATACATGGATACCGCTCCATTTCACAAAGTATACGTCGCTTCCTACAAGTATAGGATTTGCTCTGGTGATCGCCGCTTTTGAGGAATATTTATTCTTCCCGGTAATACAGCATATACAGCAGCTGTCTGTCTCTTTCAGAATGCCGGCGGCGGCGCTGCTCGTGGGAATAATGACGGCGGATATGATATGCAGCTTTTTTGCTATGAAACGCGCAAAAGGTTTAAATGTCATATGGCAGATATGGCTGGTAAAAGAAGACCGCAAGCTTATCTTTACAAAAAGATAAGCCCGCGGACGAAAAAAATATTTGCGGACGTAACAGTCGGAGAACGATCATATTACCGTCTATAATGCTATAAATCCTCCCTGTGTCTCAACGGGCGCCGTGTAAAGAAGATAATCCGAATTCCTTTCAAATCCGTTCAGACAAGCGGAAACGGTCTTTTCGGCGATAGCGGGAGTGTTGTTTTCCTGTGAAAGATGACCGAGGATAAGTCTTGTAGTTCCGCTTCTGACAAGCTTTGCGGCAAACGCTCCGCTGTCGGGATTTGAAAGATGTCCCTGTTTTCCGAATATACGAGCTTTCAGATAATAGGGATATATCCCGCTGCGCAGCATCTCAACATCGTAATTTGCTTCCAGAAGAACGCAGTCCGTGCCGATAACGGCGGTTTCCACTTCGTCGCTGACATATCCGAGATCGGTGCAAACGGCTGCGGTCTTTCCGTCACGGAACAGAATTTTATAACCGCAGGATTCCGCCGCATCATGCGACGTCGGAAAGCTGGTCACGCACATTCCGCATACTTCAACCCCGTCCGATATGTCAAAACATTCGCAGGAAATACAATTCTTTTTTTGAAGATACTCAAGAGTTCCGCGCCTTGAAAAAAGCGGGACTTTTATTTTTTTTGTCAGCACTTCAAGACCTTTGATATGGTCGCTGTGCTCGTGAGTGACAAATACGGCTTTTATCGCATCGGCAGATATCCCGTTTGCATCAAGAGCCGTTTTAAGTTTTGAAAAGGACACTCCGTCGTCTATAAGTATCCCTTCGTCCTTGTTTCCTATGTATGTGCTGTTTCCTTTGCTTGATGAAAACAGCGGATATATCCTTGCCAATATGCTTCACCTTTTTATGAGCAGTCCGGAAAACTGCTTATTTTTATATTTGATCCCTGCCGCATATCCGGTGCGGCAAGGTTTAAAAGATCATATTATGTTTACGCCGTAACTTCTGCAAATATCCTCAAGCGGCATTGATGCGCCTTTTCCCGACGGGATAAGCTCCCATATGCCGTCTCTTTTGTCAAATCCGATCGCCAGTATAGTGCGGTAGCGGATATTTTTTTCAAGCGCAAGGTGCATATGCACGCCGTTTTCGCATAATATGCTGACCTCTCCGTCAACAAGCTTGTCAAAGGTCTGTACAGGACTTTTTCCGTATATCGAAAATATCAATACCATACGCGTTATGTCCTCCGGTATGGCTCCTATATCAACGACCATTGATCTTTTGTCCTGATCGTGAATATAGAGTACGCTTCCGCATTTTGAACGGACATTACCGAAAAAGATCATTCCCGAATTGTTTTTTACTTTTCCGTCTGCGCCGAGCATGAACATATATCCTTCAATGTCAAGGTCTATCTTTGAAGAAGAATATCCCAGTTCTATACAATATTTTTTCACAGCAAGGGGAATGGAAGTGTTCGGCGTGATATAAATGTTTTCTTCTCTTAAATTATTGTTGAGTTCGTATTCGTTTATCTCCTCCACGTGGATATTGCCTTCGCCGATATCCACATATTCGCTGTACTCATTTTCTTTATTCTGTTCTACGGCGGAGTCGGGGTCAAAATTTTCCAGCATTTTCTTGTGTTCTTCGCAGGCATTTGCGTCAAAGGAAAAAAGCAGCGCGTCCGCCGGAGAAGGGGATACCGTATCTCCGGTTATGCCGTTCAGAATGATCTTCCTTATTATTCCCGTTGCCGAAGACACAATAAATATATTGCCGTAGATCAGCATACCGCTTTTGATGTTCGTTACTGTCAATGAAATATTGTTTGCTCCTTCCGTGAGAGTATCCGCAGAAAGAGCTATCCCGTACATATCGCACTTTATTTCTGCTTTTACGGGAACGTATACCTCAAATGAAAATGATGCGGTCCCTTCCGCAGGAACGATCCCCAAGGAAAGTTTTTTAGGCAGTCCCCAGTATTGTTCTTCATAGGGGATACCTGCGGCTGCGCCGCTTAATTCAACATTGTTGAATTCGGTGTCCGGACGGCAGCATAACGAAATATTTTTTTCGGGAGGAAGATCGTCCGACGTCATTTCTATTTTTAAATTTTCCAATCTTACCTTTTCGGCTTTTACGACCACCGCAGGTCCGGAAGCGCTCCATATGACGACCGAACCGTTTCCCTTTACCGTGCAGCTTTTGCCGATAATGACAGGTCCTTCATACTCGCCTTCGGGGATCTCCGCGACGCCGTTTTCCTGTATGCCGTCTATTATTTTCTGTATGTTTTCCGACAATTTATCACCAGCCCAAGAACAATACTGCGGCTGCAAAAACAAGAGCAAGTATTGTTTTCAAATAAATAAAAGATCTGTGATCCCGTAAAAATCTGCGCGACGCTGAAATAAGCTCCGCTGCGCAGGATATGCCGAGCCTTTCGGCAGCCGCGCCG
Source organism: uncultured Clostridia bacterium (assembly GCA_947631055.1). Taxonomy (GTDB): domain Bacteria; phylum Bacillota; class Clostridia; order Oscillospirales; family Ruminococcaceae; genus RGIG8773. The sequence goes on from CANRJZ010000034.1 coordinate 4,644, forward strand.
CAGCGCACGGATATATCCGACGGCGCTGAAGAAGAAGCAAACGCAGTATCGGCAGCGTCAAGGGCAGATATGTCATCGGCGGAATTTCCGGCGAAAAAAACATTTTCTCCCTTTATCCTGCAAGTCTTGACAAGCCTCGATCTGTCTTTTTCCGATATATTTGCTGCTGCGTTTATCATTCCGGATCGCTTTTCAAGTTCGGCAGAACTCATTTTGCCGAGCTGAGCGGAATCTATTATTATCCCGCCGCTTTTCTTTATCCCCGCATATTTTACCGCGAATATGGCTTCTCCGCGGCTTCCGGAAGTAACGAGCGAGGTGCGGACGTTCATTTTTTCCAGACGTTCCACAGCCTTCGGAGCTTCCTCCTGATAATCGTCCTGCATGACGGCAAAACCGATCAGGACAAAATTTTCCGTCGGGATATTCCCGTTTTTTATCTGTTTATCCGAAAAAGCAAATGCAATAGTGTCCTTGCCGCTGAGCTGTATCGTCTCGGCAAGTTTTTTGACGGCGTTCCTGTTGGTCACGGCGCATATTTTCCCTTTGGGATCGAGATATTGTCCGCAGCGTTCAAAAACTTTGTCAAAGCCGCCCCGTACAAATGTTATAAGATCGTTTCCGGCGGTGACGGTAACTCCGTAAATGCCGTCGGCAAAGACTGCCGCCTGTTTTTTCGGTATGCTCTGACTGCTTTTTATGTTGGCAAAGCCGTATATGACCCTGTCGGCAGAGAGCCTTCCGTATATTGTTCCGTCGGGCGAATATCCGGCATTTACGGCAGCCGAAACGGCTGCCTTGAAATATCCGCTGAAAGCTCCGCTCATTTCGGATACCGAATGATATTCTTTCCCGCTTCCGTCAATAAATCCGCTGATATCGTACTGACCGTTTGTGAGCATACCTTCTTTTCCCGTTAGGAGTACATCGGTTTTCCCCGCTGTGACGAGCACGTCCGCACTGCGCACGGCTACGCCTGAGCTTTCAAGACGCTTTACGGCAAGAGCTGCCGAAACATCGCAGGCAGCGCCTTTCCTTCCCAGCGATACCAAAGCGATCACCACAGATGCGGAGGAAAGTCCTTTCAGTATGCCGGCTATTACGTTTCCGGACGTCAGATAAGCCGCCGTAAAAACGGCTGCTGTGACCAGTGCGGCGGTGATGCCTATGGCGTAAGATATCTTTATATCTGCCGAAAAATCTTTTTCCGGTATCCCTATATATTCTTTATCCGATTTTCCGGCACAGAGCATTTTATCTCCGACCGCCGTTATTTTCATAAGTCCGCTGCCTTCAATAACGGAAGAACCTCCGTATATTCCGTAAGGATCTTTCAGATTTCTTAGACTGCCCTTATAGCCTTCCGGTGCAGGAGTTTTCTCTGCCGGTACTGAAAGTCCGAGAGCCGACTGCTCAACTTTTAATGTGCCGTCCAGAAGTATCCCGTCCGCGGGAACCGAGCCGCCTGCGCATATGAATATTACGTCTCCCACAGCCAGTTCGGAGGACATGATCTCTTCGGTCTTATCGTTCCCGCGCAGCACGGTAACTTTTCTGTCACGGGGCTGCCGGAAAGCAGAATTGAGAGTTTTCCGCGAAACGGATCTTATTTTTGCGCCTGCAAACGCCGCGATCAAAACGGCGGCAGTCTTGATGAAGATACCGTTTACATATGTGAACGGAACGGTTATTTCCATAGCTCCCAGCAGGAGCCAAATTATATCGATAAGGATCGAGATTATCATCATTCTCGTGAAAAGGGACGAAAACGCTTCCGCAAGAGCGTCGGCGAAACCTTCCCCGAAGGATATGACGTTGCTTCCGTATTTTTGTTTTGAAGTTTCAGCTTCTTTTTCGGTAAGTCCCGAAATATTCATTTTATCCGCCTCCATTCCGGCGCAGGGATCATATTATCCTGACCTTTATCAGCGTACCTCGTTCATTTCTTGAGGCGCGGAACACAGTCCCGTCGGAAAGTCTTATCGCTTGTCCTGCCGGCACCGGATTGCCGTTGGGAGAAAGCAGTCCCGAACTGTGTTTGTTTATCAGGAACCATTCGCCGTTATGACAGCATACGTAAGCCTGAAGTTCGGAATCGGCTTTTTCGTCGGCAAATATATTGCTTTGCATATGCCACTTGAAAAGGGGAGTATTGTTTACGACGTCAAGTTCGGAATATTTTTTCCACTGACCGCTGTGTCCGCGCACTTCGGAATTCAGTTCAAAGCGGACTATGTTCTTATCCGCGATCCTTGTTCCGCAGAACGGGCAAACCGGCTCGTCAACGTTATACAGAACGAACCATTTTTTATCACATTCCGGATTTGTGCATTTGTGCAGCAGATCCCATGTTTTTACCAGACCTCTTTCCCATTCCATTGCGGACGGCCGCAGGGACGGTTCATGAAGTCCGTCGACAAAAGCTCTTAAAAACAGATCTTCCATCACCGGTCCGAGGTCTTTTATCGTTATCTTGAGCGATTCCGGACGGTTGGACGTATCGTTAGGGTCTTCTATAAACAGTGCCATAGGACCAAGACCGAGATAGTCGTCCTGTTCGGCTGATTCCGTGGAAAATATCTTTGGCCCCATAAGCGGGTGACGGCAGAAAAGATATTCATATATAAGGACCGCGAGAGCGTGAAGATCCGTGACGGAGCTTGGTATCATTCTTTTCGGGTCATTCCTGTCAAGATCCATGGTAGCAAGCACTTCGGGCGCTATATAGCCTCTTGTTCCGGCTACTTCCGGCGGGAAAAGTCCGGGAACTACCAGAGAATCTATGTCTATTACAACGCAGTTGCCGCTTTTCGGGTCGATGAGCACGTTGTTGTTTGAGAGATCCGAATGAGCCAGTCCTGCCTGATGGAGCCTTCTTATGGAGCGTGCAAGCAGCAGCGACATCTGTATCATCGAACGGAAATCACCCAGTTCCGACCGGTTGAGGAATTTCCTGTTTCCGGAAGTGAACCAGTTGCTTTTTTTGTCTTTGCCCTTCAGGTCAAGGAATTTTGAAGCGCCGGCGTCAAAAAAGAAATTTTTCGGATAAGCAGGGGACACTATCCCGAATTCGGGAGCTATGACAAGATCCGTTGGCCAGCAAAATCTTCCTGCAAAATATTCCGCCAGTTTTTTGTCCGTACCCAGCGCGCCGCCTTCCGATTCCGGTATTGTCGGATTATAACGCCCTATTATGGCTTCAAGGCGGGCGGTCAGATTTTTGTCTATTTTTTCGGGTTCATTGTAGAACTGGATAACGTAAGACCTGTCAGGCGCAAAATATGTGTATTTCATTCCGCCTCTCGGAGGATTATCCGATATAACGTAAGGTATTTTTCTGCCATTGGCAAGAGTTGCTTCAGCTATCCTTTCCATGATAGCCCTCCTATTTTACTTTTATAAAAACAAGAGTCCTGTCGTCGAACGAACCTCTTTCAACATAGTTGTCGAGCCATATCTTCAGCATCTCAGACTTGTTATCTTCATGAACGATGTCAAAGGCGGTCAGAGAGGCTTTTCTTTGCAGCGCCTTGTTTTCCCAGAGCTGTCCGAGGGTGATATTTTCTGTGCTGATGATATTTTTGGCATATTGCAGCGCATATTTCACGTCGCTGTCATTTACCCATGGATAAGCTATCGGCGCAGGTATGTTTTCGGTATCGCTTTCGGAAGGATCTTCTCCGTTTACGGGAATAATGCCGTTGAGCCTGAGATCGATGAAAAGTCTCAGGAGCTGCGGGTCGTTAGGATAATAGTCATCCGCAACGCCGTCGGTCATAAGCAGAAGATGTGACATTTTTCCCCGGCGTATCTTTGTTCTTGCCATAAGGCTTTCATTGGAGCGGATATTTTCCGATATAAGGAATTCGGTCTCTCCCGCAAAGCTGCCGCTGTCTGCCTGCCCCAGAACTGCAAGGGCGCTGCCGAAGGGAGCGTTTTCGTCCACGGCAGCGATCATTCCGTCGCCTATCTGTATAGCCGCGGTAAAAAATTCTCTGCCGTTTTCGGTTTCAACGGGGATAGCAAGCGCAGCGAGAAGGGTACAGGAAAAATCCTTTATTTCAAGTTCTCTGCCTGTTTCTTTGATGAATTCCGGAATATCCCTGCGCTTTTCAAAAGCTGCCTCTACTGCGTCAAAAGCCACGGCGCAGCATCCGCGCAGTATGGCGGCGGTCTCTGAGCATACTTCGGAAAATTCGCTGCTGTCAAAGGGCATACCGAGCTTTTTTATAAGATCGGGCATACGTTTTTCCAAAGCGGCAAAGGAGATCTTTATATATTCCGCAGCGGCTTCACAGGCGCATTTTGCGCCTATGCGCGAAAATTTTTTTGAACCTGCTCCGTCGGAAACTACTGCGGCAGCTCCATTTCCTATAATTTCAAAGGCAAAGCTGTCATCGCGGTTGGAACCGTCGTGCTTGTGTTTTTTTCCTCTGACCGAAGCGGCTGTAACTTCAAAGCAGCCGCTGTGGGCTTCACCGGTCATATTTTCCGGATACGGTTCGGGAATATCGGGGACCGGATTGTATTTCCACAATGCGGCGGTATGTTCCGTAACGTCGCGGTCCGTCAGGATATCTTTATTTTCCATTCAAAACCTCCGATACGGTCACGGAACGATAACAAATCCCTGCGGAGGAGGGGGAAGTTCGATATTTGCGCCGGGTTTTGAGTCAAGGCTCTTTGACGACATTTTTACCGAGCTCGATACCCACGCAAAGAACTGGGAAAGATCTCCCGCAGAAAGATTATTCATCATAAGAACACATTCCGTTATTTCTCTGAGCACTTTTGTATCCGCATATGCTCCGGCAGCGCAGGCGATTATATTTGCCGGGTGGGTCTGCTTGAGTTCTTCGGCAGCCTGACGCCAGTCGTCCGTGGGAGCTCCGTCCGTGAGTATGAATACAAGAGGTTTCCAGTCGCCTTTCTGGGTAGGAGTGGATTTTCTGACTTCTTCTTTTATACATTCGGTAAGAAGTTTGAGCGCAGAACCGAGGGCGGTAGCGCCTCCGGCATTGAGCGGAGGTTCTTTGAAAAGCATAAGTTCCGTGAGCGGAACGACCTGTCTTGCGCTTGAATTGAATGTTATCACCGAAAGATATGCCGTTTCAAGAGCTTGCGGGTCGCCTCTCAATTCGGAAATAAGCGCGCGGACTCCGTGTCTTACGGCTTCTATGGGATCTCCCGCCATAGAGCCTGAAATATCAAGCAGCAGATAAACGGGAAGTCTTCTTGAAAATTCGGACATAGGAACGATCCTTCCTTTCTGTTTTTTAATATAAATATCTGAAAAACGCTTCTTTTCACAGTATATCACATTTTGACAAGGATTTCAAGTACCGCGGGGCTGAAATTAATTTTTCGCCGCCCTTCGGAAAACACTGACGGCGCAGCGGCATTTTGTCTATACTGCACAAAATAATTTTAAATATTTCTTAGGAATATCTGCATAATTTTATAGACTTCCATACAAAAATATTGTATAATATAAACATATAAATATCGTAAAGCAAGTGATCTTCGGGAGTGATAAAATGGACGGGCAGGAAATATCCCGTGAACAGCAGACAGATATCGATCGTGAGAAAATGCGCAGTATAAACCGTATTTTCAGTATTGCTTTCTATTTATGCGCGGCTTTTCCGGCAATACCGTTTATAGTGGCGCTGTGCAGTTTTCTGGCGTCTCTCATCACCCTCGGAGTTGCAGGAGCGGATCCCGTATATGTAATAAGCAGCATTATTGCAAACGGAGCGGTGATAGCCGCTTTCATATGGTCTTACACCAAGGACAAGCGCGGCACGATAGCCGCTATAGCGGTGGTAATATTAAGGTGGCTCTTATATGACAAAAGCTATCCTGAAGGCTTGATATATGCGGCAGCGGCAGTGATCCTTCAGTTGGTGTGTATCATACAGTATAAAAAACTTGACGATCTTAAAACGCATGAGGGATATCCGGATTTTTTCCCGCTTTCACGCGGCGATGGCGGAAAACATATTATGTCCGATGAACAGATAAAAGAAAAAATGAAGATCTCCCATGCCGATATGGAAGATCTGGCAGCCGACGGCAGCAAGCTGATGAGAAATGATGATAAACATACCGCAAATGTTTATATGGACGAGATCTTTACCGATGAAAAATGACCCTGCGGAAAATATGCGTCAATAAAAAATTTATATAAAGGAGTTTGATGAAAATGAACAGATTTATCCTTAACGAAACATCTTATCACGGAAGCGGCGCGATCGCAGCTATAAAAGACGAAGCTGCCGGCAGAGGATTCAGGAAGGCGTTCCTTTGCTCCGATCCCGATCTGCTGAAATTCGGGGTAACGAAAAAAGTTACCGATGTTCTCGATAACGGCGGTATGAAGTATGAAATTTATTCGGAGATCAAGCCTAACCCCACGATAGAAAACGTTCAGCATGGAGTAGAGGCATACAAGAATTCCGGCGCGGACTATATCATAGCTGTCGGCGGAGGTTCTTCAATGGATACTGCAAAAGCTATAGGCATAATCATCAATAATCCGGAATTTTCCGACGTAAGAAGTCTTGAAGGCACTGCCGATACAAAGAACAAATGCGTTCCTATTTTTGCAGTCCCCACGACTGCCGGAACTGCTGCGGAAGTTACCATAAATTATGTAATTACCGACGTTGAAAAGAACCGCAAAATGGTCTGCGTCGATCCTCATGACATTCCGGTAGTGGCTTTTGTCGATCCGGATATGATGGAAACAATGCCCAAGAGCCTTACCGCCGCAACCGGTATGGACGCGCTTACCCACGCTATCGAAGGATATATCACAAAAGGCGCATGGGAACTTTCCGATATGTTCCACCTGAAAGCTATAGAGATAATTTCCAGAAGCCTCCGCGGCGCTGTCGCAAATACAAAAGACGGACGCATTGATATGGCTCTCGGACAGTATATAGCCGGAATGGGATTTTCAAATGTAGGTCTTGGTATAGTTCATTCTATGGCGCATCCTCTCGGAGCTTTGTATGATACTCCTCATGGTGTGGCAAATGCGATAATCCTTCCTACGGTAATGGAATACAACGCTCCCGCAACAGGCGAAAAATACCGTGAGATCGCAAGGGCAATGGGCGTAAAGGGCGTTGATGGTATGTCTCAGGAAGAGTACAGAAAAGCCGCGATAGACGCCGTTAAACAGCTTTCCGAGGACGTAGGTATACCAAAGGATCTCAAAGATATCGTCAAAACGGAAGATATCCCGTTCCTTGCGCAGTCCGCATATGACGACGCATGCCGTCCGGGAAATCCGAGAGATACTTCCGTTGAAGAAATAGCGGAGCTTTACAGGTCGCTGATGTAAAAAATATTTTCGGGAACGATATAAAATATATCCGCACTTCAGGAGATGGGATATGAAAAAATTAGTTGCTCTGGCAGCTGCTGCGGTGATATTTTCCGGATGCAGGGAAATAAAAGACGAGACCGCCGTCTATGATACAGCGCAGCCTGCGTATACATATGAGGAAAATGCAAGCGGCGCTGAGGAAGATACATCTTCCGGCGGCGTAACGGAAACGCTTATCGGTACGGAAACCGTTTCACAGACCGAGATATTTGCTTATCCGGTACCTGCGGAACCTGTCGGAGGAGATATTGAGGAAAGCGATATACCGGAAGTGACCGAGCAGGTCACACAGGTATCCTCCGAAACCGAAGAATTGCCGTAAGAGACCGCAGACACGGTATCCGATGAGTCGGGCATTACATATATTGACGGGATACTGATAGTAAATAAAACATATCCTCTGCCTGCGGATTATGCCCCCGGAGTAAACAGCGAGGCGCAGGAGGCTTTTGATAAAATGCAGGCCGACGCTGCCGATCTTGGACTTACAATATATATTTCTTCCGGATTCAGAAGTTATGATTATCAGGCAGGGCTGTATCAGCGCTACGTTGAACGTGACGGAAAGGAAGCGGCGGACAGATATTCCGCCCGCCCCGGATATTCTGAACACCAGAGCGGACTTGCCTTTGATCTTAACACTATTACCGACGATTTCAAAGATACCGATGAAGGCAGATGGGTAGCGGAAAATTGCTATAAATACGGCTTTATCATCAGGTATCCTGCCGACAAGGAGGACGTTACCGGATATATGTACGAACCGTGGCATATAAGATATCTCGGAACGGAAATTGCCGAAGATGTATATAGCAGCGGACTTTGCCTCGAAGAATACCTCGGCATAACTTCGGAATATGCGGAATAATTATGATACCGACCGTCGGCAGCGGTCGGTATTTTTGTAAATATACGGTTGATTTTTATAAAAATGTATAGTATAATTATTACAGCATATGTAATATTCCAAATATGAAAGGATAGATATTATGGCAAAAATAGAATACGATCATGTCTGGACGGATAAAAAAAGGATCCTCGGTATGCCTATCTCGTTTACAAGATATATCCTTACTGAAAAGAAACTTATAACAAGAAAGGGATTTCTTTCGGTATCCGAGGACGAGGTAGAGCTTTACAGAGTCGTTGATAAAAGCCTGAAACTTCCTCTCGGTCAGCGTATCTTCGGATGCGGCACCGTGGTGATAAACTGCCGTGATACCGATACTCCGGTAAAAGAAATAACGGCTATCAAAGATCCGAGGGGATTTATGCAGAAGCTTGAAGAAAATGTTGATATCCAGCGCGATAAATACCGTACCCGCGGCAGGGATCTTATTGCTGCGGATCTGCATGTTGACTGCGATCACGATGATGACGACGGAGACAATTACTGATGCTTGATTTTATTTCCGAAAAGCAGGATTGCTGGGAATTCTTACAGGATACGGAATTGCCGGTTTTTATTTACGGTATGGGAGACGGCGCTCTGAAAATAATGAAAGTATTTGAAGAGTACGGGATACCCGTTGCCGGCTTTTTTGCAAGCGATGAATTCGTAAGAGGACATACCTTTGAAGGGCACCTTGTCCATACTCTTTCACAGATCGAATCACTTATAGACGATTTTGTCATAGTTCTTGCTTTTGCTGCGGGATACAAAAGCCTTTACGTCAGGATAAACGCACTGGCGGAAAGGCATACGCTTGTTGCTCCCGACGTTCCGATAGCGGGAGACGGCATTTTTACATACCGGTACTGTCTGGAAAATGCGGAAAAGATACAGGCTGTGTATGATATGCTGGCTGATGATATTTCACGCAGGACTTATGCGGATGTTATAAATTTCAGGATAAGCGGAAAAATAAAATATCTGAACGATTGCACCTCTCCGAGGGAGGAAGTATACGAAAGTCTCATACCTCTTTCGGAAAATGACGTGTTCGTTGATATGGGCGCGTACAGGGGAGATACGGTCGAAGAATTTATTTCTGCAAGCGGGGGAACATATAAGCGTATATATGCTTTTGAACCAAATCCGAAAAATTTCCGCAGACTGTCCGAAAATTTTTCCGGAAATGAAAATATCATTCTTCTGAACGCTGCGGCAGGAAGCAAAAAAGATATTGTCAGGATCTCAGCCGGAGAGGGAAGAATGGCACATTTGTCATCGTCGGGAAAAACCGTTGAAATACCGGTGATTACTGCCGATGAAGCCGTTCCGGAACAGGCTTCGGTAATAAAGATAGACGTGGAAGGCGACGAAAGACAAGCACTGACGGGATCGCGAAAACATATATCCGGCGGAGCAAAAATACTTTGTTCTCTTTATCACAGGAACGAAGATATTTTTGAACTGCCTTTGCTTATAAAAGAAATGTCTCCCTGCAGGGAATTCTATATAAGACATCATCTTTATATACCGGCTTGGGAAACAAATCTGTATGTTAAATAAATTTATTTTGGAAGGTCTTTTAATGAAACGCACAGAACTGAAAAAATTATACGATATGCCCGAAGGATACTGCGGAGAAATAACCGTATGCGGCTGGATAAAGTCAATAAGAGTCAGCAAAGAACTGGCTTTTATATCGATCTCGGACGGCAGCTGCTTTTCTCCGGTGCAGATAGTTGCGGAAAAAAGCAAGATATCAGATTTTGAAAGGATATCAAAGCTCAATACCGGAGCGGCGGTATCCGTTACAGGAAAAGTCGTTCTTACGCCTGACGCAAAGCAGAAATTTGAGATAAATGCGGATCAGATCACTATAGAAGGAGTTTCCTCTCCGGATTATCCGCTTCAGAAAAAAGCTCATTCACTTGAATATCTTAGAACGATATCACATCTGAGAATGAGAACGAATACCTTTCAGGCGGTATTCAGGATACGTTCCGCTGCGGCGCAGGCGCTGCATGAATTTTTCCGCAGCAACGGATTTGTTTATGCGCATACGCCTATAATTACAGCAAGCGACTGCGAAGGCGCGGGAGAAATGTTCAGGGTCACGTCCTTTGATCTTGGGGATATTCCGAAAAATGAGGACGGCAGCGTTGATATTTCAAAAGATTTTTTCGGAAAAAATGCGTCGCTTACGGTTTCGGGACAGCTTGAAGGCGAATGTATGGCGATGGCTTTCGGGAAAATATACACCTTTGGTCCTACGTTCCGCGCAGAAAGATCGTATACTCCGAGACATGCGGCCGAATTCTGGATGATCGAGCCAGAAATAGCTTTTGCCGATCTTGATGACGATATGGATCTTGCTGAAAATATGCTGAAATACGTTCTTGGATATCTTATGAAAGAATGTCATGATGAAATTAAATTCTGTAATGATTTTTATGATAACGGACTTCTGGAAAGGATCGGTTCGGTAATTGATTCGGAATTTGCAAGGTGCAGCTATACAAAAGCGATAGAGATCCTTGAAAACAGCGGTGAAAAATTTGAATATCCGGTATTCTGGGGCTGCGATCTGCAGACGGAGCATGAGAGATACCTTACGGAAAAGATAT
>CANRJZ010000035.1 GCA_947631055.1 uncultured Clostridia bacterium
TTGGGGGTGATATGCGTGCAGGCTCAGCCTGCAAATTATAATTTAGTGTTGAGAGTTGAGAGTTAAGAGTTGAGATATAAAGGTTTAACGTCAAATATACCCGCCCCCTTGAGGGGGCTATATATTTTAACGATCTGTTATTTAACTTACTTTGGGGGTGATATGCGTGCAAGCTCAGCTTGCAAATTATTTGCCTAAAACTATTTACTAATTCATTTTTTTATATTATAATGGTATAATAGAACAGTGATTTCTGAAAGGAGCTTTTTTATGGAAAAAAAATATGATGGCAGAGAAGATACTATAAATTACCTCAGAGCAGCGATCCCGATATCTGCGGCGTTGGTGCTTTTCCTCGTCTCAGCAGGGTTCATCGCCTATAAGCTTGTTATTGCCTACCGCCACAACGAACGGTGGAAGGACTATGACGAATGCGGTCTTTCCTGACGGCTGAAAGGGTCAAGAAATGATAATTTATAATGCTGAGATATATTCTTCCGACGGAACGGTAAATATCCCAAAAGGATATGTCGTGTGCGAAAACGGCAAGATCTCCGCCGTCGGAAACGGTATGCCGCAGAAAAATATTACTGCCGAAGATATAAATGCCGGAGGAATGAGACTTTACCCCGGCTCAGTGGATATCCATACCCATATGGGACTTATCGGAGACGGTCAGGGCGCGGAAGGTGAAGACGTCAACGAGGACAGCGACCCCGTTACCCCTCATCTGCGGACAATAGACGGCCTTTGCTATACGGACGGCTATTTTTATGACGCTGTAAAAGCAGGCATCACATGCTGCGTCACAGGAGCAGGTTCGACCAATCCGATAGGCGGAGATCTTATCGCCATAAAGACCGCCGGACGTTCTCCCGATGAAATGCTGCTGAAAAGAGTAGGCATAAAATTTGCGCTGGGTGAAAATCCCAAGTCGGCCTTTTCCGAAAGGGATTCGGCTCCGGTAACGCGTATGGCTACGGCTGCGATCATACGCGAGGCTCTTTTCAAAGCCAGCAGGTATATGAAGGACAAGGCTTATGCCGAAGAAAACGGCGAGAGCCTTCCCGATCCGGATATGAAGTCCGAAGCGCTGATCCCGCTGCTGAAAGGGGAACTGAAAGCGCATTTCCACTGCCACAGAGCGGACGATATACTTACCGCCGTCAGGATAGCAAAGGAATTTTCCCTTGATTACGTTCTGATACACTGTACCGAAGGCTATATTGCGGCGGATATCCTGGGCGAAGAAAAGGCTTCCGCTGTTCTTGGACCGATAATATGCGACAGGGGGAAGCCGGAGCTTGCCGGACAGATTCTTGCAAATGCTGCCGTATTATGCAAAAGCGGCGTAAAGACCGCGATATGCACGGATCATCCGGAGATACCGATACAATATCTTTACACCGAAGCCGCATATTGCGTAAAAGCAGGACTTCCAAGAACGGAAGCTATGAAGGCGATATCTTCCCGTGCGGCGGAAATTGCGGGAATATCCGACAGGGTGGGAAAGATAGCCGAAGGTATGGACGCGGATATGTTCCTCGCCGACGGCGATCCGCTTGATATCATGACAAATGTCATAATGACGGTCATAAACGGAAAGGTCGTTTACAAAAGCTGAATTTACGGCAGAATAAGGAGAATTATTATGAGTATTCGTGAGATAAACGTATCCGAAATAGAAAATGCCGTCAGGGATCTTTGCATACAGGCAAATCGCTTTCTTCCCGATTCTTTGGCGGAATGTATAGGCTGTGCGGTGAATACGGAAAGATCTCCCGTAGGAAAAGAAGTCCTTTCCGATCTTGTGCGCAATATAGACGCCGCAAAACGCGAGGAGCTTGCCATATGTCAGGATACCGGCATGGCGGTCATATTCCTTGATATAGGTCAGGACGTGCATTTTAACGGCGGTCCGCTTTATGAGGCGGTCAACAGAGGCGTGGCAAGAGGCTATACAGAAGGATATCTCCGCTGTTCGATAGTCTCCGACCCGCTGGAGCGGGTAAATACCGGAGATAATACGCCGGCGGTGATACATACACGTATCGTGGAAGGCGGCAAGGTGTCAATATCCGTATGCCCTAAAGGCTTCGGAAGTGAAAATATGTCGGCAATGAAAATGTTCACTCCGTCTGCTTCAGCGGAGGATATCGAAAATTTCGTCGTTGAAACAACGTCCAAAGCGGGCAGCAATCCGTGTCCGCCCATGGTGATAGGCGTAGGCATAGGCGGAGACTTTGAATATTGTGCGTTTCTGGCAAAAAAAGCTCTTTGCAGGGATATTGCCCAAAAAAATCCCAAGGAGCTTTACCGGAAAATGGAGGAAAATATTCTTGAAAAAATAAACCGTCTGGGAATAGGTCCTCAGGGATTTGGAGGAACAACAACGGCGCTTTCCGTCGGTATAGAGCAGGCGCCGACTCATATAGCAGGACTTCCGGTCGCGGTGAACATCGGTTGTCATGTTACAAGGCACGCTCATAAGGAAATATGACTGATACGGCTGTAAGGGATAAAGTCCCATACAGCCGTTTATTTTATGTCACTAAAGAAAAGATAATGAATGTTTTTGCCTTGAAAAAAGCGTTGATCTTATGGATATCTGAATTTTGTTTGATTTTAACAAATATTTTTTAATATGAGGTTTTTCTGCTATTTAAATTCAACAATAAAGCCTTTGATTTCTGTTAAAATACAATTTAAAATTGTCGATTTTACTTCAAATTTTTATCAGAATTTCCTTTTTAAGGAATTTCACTAAAGAGCAAAAATGCCGATTTAGCGGTTTTGCATAAAAAATATAGAATTTTTTTGTACGATACCCTTTTAAAATGGAATATTATGTCATTGAATTTACAATTATTTTTAATTATCTTGTGCATATTCTACAAAATGATGTGTTAAAAACAGCTTGACAAACAGCAAAAATGAAATTATAATTAAAAAAGTTGCTGAACGGTTACAGCTGTAACCATTTTGTAACCATTTACGAAAGGAGTCTTTATGAGTAATAGTAATATGGACCGCCGTGAAAATAATACGGCTGCTGATCGTAAAAAGAATTTGGGATCTTTCAGATCAAGAAGTATAAATGCAGCGGTGGCTGTATGCACCGCGATATTTGCTGCTGCGGCAGGATTTGCCTTTGCGGGCAACGATGACAAGCCGCTTACGGCTGAGCCCGCCGATATGAAGGATATGGCGTCATCGGTAAAGGTAGAGCTTCCCCCTGAGGAATATGACGTTAAAATAAACGTAGACGGAAAAAATATCGTTGTCAGAGCTGCCGGCAAAGTAAAGGACGCTATTGAAGCCGCAGATATCAATGTTTTTGATGACGATCTTATAAACGTAGGTCTTTCTGAACCCCTTAACCCCAATACGGAGATAGTTATAAACCGTGTTGATATCGTTGAGGAAGTACAGGTCAAAGTCCTTGAGTATGCAACAAAGTACCGTGAGGACGACAGCTATACTATAGGTTATTCCGAAACCATCGTTGACGGCGAAGAAGGCGAAATGGAGACCACGCTCCGCCATACTTATGTTGACGGCGAACTTGTTTCCTCATCGGTAATAGATACCGATATCACAGAACCTGTTGACAAGGTAGTAGTTGTCGGCACAAAGGAATACAATCCGATAGACGATATAAGCATTTCGCAGATACCCGCTCCGCTTGATCTTGTTCTTGACGATAACGGTGTGCCTCTTGAATATTCGCAGGTGTTCACCGGAAAATCTACTGCTTATTCCGCAAGAGCCGGAGCACGCACCGCCAGCGGCAGACTTGCCGAAGTAGGTACGGTAGCGGTAGATCCTTCTCTTATTCCTTACGGAAGCGAACTTTATATCGTTTCAACAGACGGTTCCACGGTGTATGGATACGCTATCGCAGCGGATACGGGAACAGCCCTTATAGACGGCACGGTACTTGTAGACGTATTTATGGAAAGCTATGAAGCAAGCTGTCGCTGGGGCGCAAAACAGGTCAATGTTTACGTTCTTGACTAAGATCAGATCAGATCAATAATAATACCGGTCTCCTTTTCGGAGACCGGTATTTTATTGTTTATGCTTAGCGGGATCGCTGCTTACAGCGCTGTAAGAATACCCTTGCATCGTTCCTCGGCGAATAAGTTCTTTGTCTATAGCGTTTAGAACGTTCTTCTTTTCAATGCTCCACAGCGGAGCAATAAGATCACGCCGCGCGCCGTCTCCGGTAAGCCTTTCTATAAGTACCTCCTTGGGGAGCAGTTCTATCTGATCGCATACAGTCTCAATGTATTCGTCAAAGGTCATGGTCTCAAATTTTCCGCCAAGATACTGCTCAGCCATTTTGGTTCCGCGTATGACGTGCAGAAGATGTATTTTTATCCCGTATATCCCCAGACGGGAAATTTCCCTTACCGTATCGAGCATCATTTCATGGGTTTCTCCCGGCAGCCCGTTGATAATGTGGACGCAGACATTTATCCCCCTGCTTTTCAGTTTTTCAAAGCCGCTTATAAAATCTGCATATCCGTGGCAGCGGTTTATCATTTCCGCGGTTTTGTCGTGAATGGTCTGAAGTCCCAGTTCCACAGTGAGATATGTCTTTTTTGAAAGTCCGGCAAGGAGATCCGCCGTTTCATCGGAAATGCAGTCCGGACGGGTCGATATGGCAAGACCGACGGCATTTTCCCATGATATGGCTTCTTCAAAAAGAGCTTTCAGCTTGGGCAAAGGGGCATAAGTATTTGTATTTGCCTGAAAATAAGGTATATAGCATACGTCGCCGCCCCATTTTTTCAGCAGAAGCTTTTTGCCGTCCGCAAATTGTCCGGCTATGTTCATGAGCGGGTCTCCGGCAAAATCTCCGCTGCCTGCCGCAGAACAGTATGTGCAGCCTCCGTATCCCTTTGTGCCGTCTCTGTTGGGACAGTCAAAACCGCCGTTAAGAGCTATTTTTACCGTCCTCTTTCCAAACTTCCTTTTCAGGAAAGTTCCGGCGGCATTGTATCTTTTCCCCGTTTCCGGATCGGGAAGTATGATCTTCATATTTTTTTCCTTTCCTGCACTGTAAAAGCAATATTTTCTGCAAATTACAGCGTATTATTCAAAAAAATTATACGGATTTCGTCAAAAAACATATTGCAATTATTTTTATTTGTGGTATAATAATATGTGTATGCACAGAATCTTTGTAGAACGGAGGGACGGTGGATTATGAAAACCGTTTTCGTAACAGGTGCGTCCGGACTTATGGGAGTAGAACTTTGCGACGCTTTGCTTGCAAAAGGCTTTGAGGTCATTGGAGTCGATAATACTCCTAATACAAACATAGACAAGCCGAATTATACTTTTGTACAAGCCGCTATCGATGATAAGGACGCTGTTACTCAGGCAATGAGCAGAGGCATAGATGTTCTTGTTCACCTTGCCTGCACAGTAGATAATGATTTTCCGAACGACCTTACTCCCGCAGAGGAAAAGAAATCGGCTTTTGTTGACAAATATCTTTATAAAGCCGCCATCAATGCGGGCGTAAATGATATGATACTTATCAGCACGCATCAGGTATATGCTCCTGCAAAAACAAGAGAACCTATCCGTGAAACTATGGGTGAAAAGCCTATAACGATCTATGGAAAGCTTAAATTCGACAGCGAAAAAGCTCTTTCGAAGGCTGTAAAATCTACGGCTTCGGCAAAGGGCGTGATCGCGCGCGTGTGTCCGATATACACCAAGTCATATGCGCCTAACCTGCATGCTAAGATATATGACCCCAAGGACGGCTGCTCATACATATACGGTTATGGGGATTACGGCTATTCTTTCTGCTGTCTTTATAATCTTGTAGACTTCATAATCGGCATACTCAATGCCGCTCCCGGAATAAACTATCAGGGCGTGTACAATGTATGCGATACGAAACCGATACTTGCCAAAGAGATAGTTGATTTTGAAAGACAGTTCCATAAACTTGGCGCCGTTATTCAGAGGAATTATGGCTCAGACGCTGTAAAATCCGCTATGTCTTTCGGCTCAAAGATAGCAAAGACCGATTATCGGTATAATGACGTGAGTCTGGCGTGCAGCAATATTTCTTATGACAACACCAAGGCACAGAGAATATCCACATTCAGGTGGAAACTTTCCAATACAAAGTAAAGATCTTACGATCCGTCCGGTACTTTTCCGGGCGGATCTATATTTTTGCTTCCATACAAAGACCGCCCCTTAAAGGAGCGGTCTTGATCTTTTTTGATCATTCGGCGCTGTTGTCCATACTGAGGATAACGTCGCTGACAAGATTTCCCGGAAGCTGTTCATAACGCAGATGTTCAAGCGTAAAATCTCCCTTGCCTCTTGTTATCTGACGGAGCTGCATGGTAAAACTCTGCATTTCTCTCATAGGAACTTCCGCCTCGATAACGGTCATGCCCTTCTTGGACGCAGGGTTCATTCCTATAACACGTCCGCGGCGCTTGTTGAGGTCGCCCATAATGTCGCCGGTATTTTCATCGGGAGCGTTAACCACAAGCTTGCCTATAGGCTCAAGAATGGTAGGATCAGCCTGTTTCAGTCCTTCTTTGAACGCGATCGCCGCCGCAGTCTTGAATGCCATTTCCGAGCTGTCAACAGGGTGGTATGAACCGTCCACAAGTATGGCTTTCAATCCGGTCACGGGACAGCCTGCCAGAACGCCTTTCTTCATGCAATCCTGCAAGCCCTTTTCAACAGCCGGGAAGAAGTTTTTCGGTACTGCGCCGCCGAATACTCTTTCTTCAAATACCAGTTCCTCGGAAAGACACGGTTCAAATTCGATCCATACATGACCGTACTGACCGTGACCGCCGCTCTGTTTCTTGTGTTTGCCTTCGACCTTGACTTTTTTGCGGATAGTTTCGCGGTAAGCGATCTTCGGGTCTTTCAGATCCACGTCGGCGCCGAATTTGGCTTTTAGTTTTGCGGCTGCAACATCAAGGTGCTGTTCGCCCAGACCGGCAAGTATCTGTTCTTTTGTAAACGGATCCATTCCGTAGGAAAGAGTCTTGTCCTCTTCGATAAGGCGCTGGATACCGGCCCCGATCTTGCTTTCGTCTCCCTGTGACTTTGCGGATACAGCCATTCTGTAGCAAGGCTTGGGAAATTCTATCTCAGGGAATTTTACGGAAGTTCCCGCACTGCATATGGTATCGGAGGTAGCTGCGCCGATCTTTACGGCGACCGCTATATCTCCGGCATAAGCCTCGGTTATCTCGGTCTGCTTTTTGCCGCACATGGTATAAAGCTTGCCGATCTTTTCGGTATTTCCGGAAACGGTGTTGATGTAATCGGAATTTGATTTTAGAACGCCGCTTATAACTTTTATGAATGACATTTTGCCCACGAAGGGATCGGCTACCGTCTTGAAAACGAAGGCTGCCGTAGGAGCGTTTTCGTCATAGGCGACTTCGGTCGGATCGCCGCTGCCGTCAACTGCAAAAGCAGGTTTATTATCTGCCGGAGCGGGGAGCAGCAGCTCTATTTCCTTGAGTATCATATCAACGCCTGCCATGGCCGTTGAAGAACAGCATACTACCGGAGTGATAACGCCTTCGTTCATTCCTTTGTGGATACCCTTGACAAGTTCTTTCTGGGTAAAGGGCTCGCCTTCAAAGAATTTTTCCATAAGTTCGTCATCGGTCTCGGCTACCGCTTCGGAAAATGCGGCTACAAGGCCGTCCATACGGTACTCCATTTTTTCCGAGATATCCGCCGTAGGCATATCCGTTTCAACGGCGTTGCCCTTATCGTCATATTTGTAAGCCTTCATTTCGATAAGGTTCACGAAGGATATTACCTTGTGATCCTTTATCACGGGAACGACAACGGGGCAGACCGTAGGTCCGAACATAGTCTTCAGATCCGTCAGGACGTTGTAGAAGTTGGCGTCTATGTCGTCAACTTTTGTAACGACGAACATAGTGGGCTTGCCCTGTTCTCTTGCAAGTTCGTAGGCTTTTTCGGTGCCGACCTTGACGCCTGACTTGGCGGAAACGGTTATCATTACCGTTCCTGCGGCATTTATGCCTTCATACATACCGCCGGCAAAGTCGAACAATCCCGGAGTATCGAGAAGATTTACCTTTATATCGTTGTATTCAAAAGATGCAAGAGCCGTACTGAGGGAGGCTTTGCGCTTTATTTCTTCGGGATCGAAGTCGCATACGGTATTTCCGTCGGAAGTTTTTCCGAGACGATCCGTAACGCCTGCCTTAAACAGCAGAGCTTCCGCAAGAGATGTCTTTCCGGAGCCGGAATGTCCGGCGATAGCGATATTTTTTATGTTTTCCGCGCCGTAATGTTTCATACTGTTTACTCTCCAATCAGATCAATTTTGTTATTTTTGGGGATACGGGTTTTAACGCATCATACAAAATGTATATTGATACATTAAATATTATAGCCTTTTTTATTATAAATTGCAATGGATTCGCAACAAATTCAACAAATTACATTACAAAAGGGGAAACTAATTGTGAAACATATACAAATTTATGAATAATATCTTTAACAGCAAAATTAATCAATTGACCCTTGAAAAAATTATTATAATGTGATAAAATAATATAGTTGATATTGTATATTTCAGGAAACTTTCACCGGAGGTGTTTCAATGATAAAGGATATCCAGCAGGAGATACTGCGTATAAAAAAAGAAAAGAATATAACCATTCTTGCCCACAGCTATCAGGCGGAGGAAATACAGGAGATCGCCGATCATACCGGAGACAGTTTCCGGCTTTCCGAACTGGCGGCGGACGACCCCAACAGCACGCTGATAATGTGCGGTGTTCATTTTATGGCTGAGACCTGCAAGCTGCTTTCTCCGGATAAAAAAGTTATCCTTGCAAAGGAAGGCTGCGGCTGCCCGATGGCTGAACAGCTCTCCGCCGACGAGCTCCGGGATCTTAAAGAGATGTACCCCGGCTATACCGTAGTAGCTTACATAAACACCACCGCCGAACTGAAAACGGAATGTGACGTATGCGTTACGTCCTCTTCGGCAGTAGATATATGCAGAAAGATCGAAAACGACAAGCTGCTTTTCATTCCCGACTGCAACCTTGGCGCTTTCGTTGCAAAGCAGCTCCCCGAAAAAGAGATAAAGCTCATTCAGGGCGGCTGTCCGATACACGCCGCCGTAAGAGAAAAGGACGTCCTTGCCGAAAAAGCCAGACATCCGAACGCCCTTGTTCTCGTTCATCCGGAATGTATACCCGCGGTAACGGCGCATGCCGATTATGTGGGCTCCACCAGCGGGATCGTGAACTTTGCAGTAAAGTCGGACGCAAAAGAATTCATCATCGGCACGGAGATATCAATTGCCGAACATCTTCAGTATGTCTGCCCCGACAAGGAATTCTATCCGCTGTCAAAACACCTTATCTGCCCGAATATGAAGCGCACTACGCTGATGGACGTTTACAAAGCTCTTAACGGCGGAGGACTTGAAATAGAAATGTCCCCCGAAGTAATGAAAAAAGCCCGTGTGTGCATAGACAAAATGCTCGAATTGGGATGATCCGGCAAAAACGGATATAAAGATAAATTTGCAAAGGAAGTTCCCACAGTATGAACGGCAATATATATGATTTTGTAAATAATACATTGTTGGACGCTTTTCTTCAGCTCGCGCGCGTGAATGTCGTCACCGGAGAGTATGAGTATTTCAAGCAGGATCCGGAGATAAAAGAGGATTTTGAGGGTATCTATGACGTTTATGAGTATATGAAAAAGCTGGCTTCGGAGGAATACGTATACCCCGAATTCAGAAAAGAATACCTGAGATTTTCCGATCCGGAATATGTGCGGAAAAGAGTTTTCAGCGGCGAAAAAATGATAGTTTACCGCTATAAGCGCAAGACTTCGGCAGGCGGCAGATGGGTAGCGTTCTGCATAATAGCGCCGAAAGGCTGTTCACCCGAAAAGCCTTGGGTAGTTTTCGGGTTAAGGGATTCCGACACGGATACCACGGCGATCGCCGACGCCATGTCCGCACTGTCGAATATCTACCACAAGATATTGAAGGTAAATTTTACGAAAGATACCTTTGAGATAGTCAAGGCAGATGATAACGAACTTCCCGGCAGCAATGTGACCGGCATAAAGGAATGGCTCGTTTCCTTTGCGGAAGAAGGCAACGTCCACGAGGAAGATATGGACGTTTACCGCGAATTCATCGAAACGGAACATATAAAAGAACATTTCAGCAGCAAAAAGACCAGATTGAGCTGCCGCTACAGAAGAAAAAACGCCGAAGGCGGTTTCCGTTGGGCGCAGATGGATCTTCTGCCGAATATTGATTACAGCAGCGGCAATATGACGCTCATGCTGTTCGTAAAGGACGTTCACGAAGAACATATGGCTGAACTCCGGCACCGTCAGGAGCTTGTGGATAACTATAACCGCGATGCGCTCACGCTCCTTTACAACAGGCACAAGTTCAATGAGGATACCGCCGATATAAGGGACGAAGACGACAACCCCATTACCTGCGTTTATATGGACGTCAACGGTCTGCATGAGCTGAACAACCTTCTCGGACACCAGAAGGGAGACGATATGCTTTGCTGCGTTGCCGATACGCTGAAAAAATATTTTCCCGACAGCAAGTCCTACCGCATAGGCGGCGATGAATTCGTGACTCTCAGCAGGACTCTTTCAAAAGACGCCGCCGAACGCGTCGTTGAAAGAATGAGGGACAGTCTCGCGAAGAACAATTATGAGATATCCGCAGGAACGGAAAGCGGAGACAGTTCCAATATATATAACATCGTCGGAGCGGCGGAGCTTTCCATGCGCAAGGATAAAGAGGCATATTACAAGAGCAGCGACCATGACCGCAGAAAGCGCGGCATAAATGCGGAGCTTGAACAGCTCCTTACCGAAAAGCGGGATGCGGAATATTTCCTGCGCCTTATCGCAACGCGGTATGCAGGAGTGTATTTTGTGGACGTGGAAAGAGATACGCTCAGGTATATATACATTCCGGAATACTTCAAAAAACTTTTGCAGAGATCGTCGTTTTCGTTCAGTACGGCGATGGACGTATATGCGGAAAATTACGTCAGAAAAGATTATTACGACAGCTTCAAGGAAGTTACCGATCTTAAAACGCTTCCCGAAAGGCTTGGTTCCGGAGCAGCCGTTTGTCTGGAATATATCAAGGTGGACGGCACGGAAATGGAATTAAAGATACTGAAAATGAACAAGTCTGCCGAGGGGAAATATGAGACCATATGGATATTTACCGGCGGCAGCGGCGGATCGGAACTGTAAAGCCGATCGGTACAAAAGATCAAATACCTGTAATTACGGAATGGACGATATTATCCGGCGGCGCAAAATGCCGCTGGATAAATTTATATTTGCGGCTGACGCGTCCATACCGCTTTAAGGAGCGCTGAAAATGAAAATACTCCATACTTCCGATCTTCATCTGGGCATATCGCTGCTGAATGTCCCGCTGCTGGGATATCAGCGCGGGTTCTGCGAATATTTGTGCAGTGCCGCGGAAAATGCCGACGCGGTGATAATATCGGGAGATATTTTCGATACGTCCGTAGCGTCTTCCGAGGCTGTGCGGTGCTGGAGCGGGCTCGTTTCCGGACTTTGCCTTGAAAAGAAACTTCCAGTGGTGGTCTGCGCAGGAAATCATGACGGCGCGGCGCGGCTTTCTTCATGCGGAGAACTTCTCCGGGCTTCCGGGCTTTACATCTCCGGCAGCTTTGAGGACGCTTTTTCACCGGTCATAATAGGAGATACGGCGATCTATTCGATGCCGTACTTCAATCCGGCGGGAGCAGCCGCTTTTCTCGGCTGCAAGCCGACGGCAGCAGCCGTTATGGAAGCCGCTTCAAAAAAGATACTTTCCGAGGCGGACAAAAGTCGGGTAAACATACTGGCGGCGCATTGTTTTGCCGCAGGCGGAACGGCGTCGGAAAGCGATATTTCGGCAAAAGCCTCCGAAGCTGTCGGAGGCGCAGACAGGATACCCCTTTCGGTCTTTGACGGGTTTGATTACGTGGCTCTCGGACACCTTCACAAGGCGCAGACGCTGGTCTCTCCTTCGGGAACGATCGTAAGATACAGCGGCACGCCTTTGCCGTATTCCTTTTCCGAAGCGGAACAGGAAAAGACCGTCACAATATTTGATACAGGCAGCCATACGGTAAGCGAGATGCCGATACCCGCCGGATACCGTCTGAGGACGATAAATGATACCTTTGACAATATACTTGAAGCGGCGGAAAATGATCCGGACCGGTCGGACTTTATGAAAATAACCGTTACGGACCGTTACGGCGGCGATGGGGCATATATGAAACTGAAGGAACTTTATCCAAATCTTCTCAGATTTTCAGGAAAAAGCATTTCCGGCAGCGGGAACAGCGAGGCGGCTGCCCATGAAGCTGCCGAACTGGATATTATTTCGCTTGCAAAACGGTACGCCGAGGAAAAACGCGGCATATCTCCCGATGAAGACGAACTTGAATGGCTTGCGGAAGCCTTTGAGGATATGGAAAGGAGCGAATGAAATGCGTCCGGTAAAGCTAAGATTTCAGGCGTTTGAGTCGTATGCGGAAAATGCGGAGATAGATTTTGAAAAGCTTGACGATCTGTTTCTTATACATGGCGAAACAGGCGCAGGGAAAACGGCTGTCCTTGATGCTATGATGTATGCTCTTTACGGTGAATCCAGCGGCGGAGAGCGGAGCGAGCCGCGCTGCGCCCTTCCGAAAGCTGCGGATATACCGACGGAAGTGGAATTCGTTTTTATAATAAGAGGAAAAACATATAAATTTGTTCGTTCGATAAGACTTACTCCGAGGAGCAAAAAGCTTGAAATGCGGCAGGATTGCTTTTACCTCGATGAGGAAACGGGCGGATTTGTTCCGTTTTTTGATAATCCGAAACAGTCTCTTGTCAGGCAGAAAGCAGAAGAACTTACCGGACTTTCCGCAGAGCAGTTCAGACAGGTGGCGATACTGCCTCAGGGACGGTTCGAGCGCCTGCTGACGTCGGGCAGCGAGGAAAAGGAGAAAATACTTTCTACGCTGTTTGCGGCTGAAAAATATACGCGTCTTTCGGAAGTGCTTTATGAAAAAGCCGACGAGGAGCGGCGAATGATAAATGCCGAAGGGGCGGCGCTTTCCGCTATGCTTGCCGCCGAAAATGCCGATAGTCCCGAAAAGCTGACGGAAGAAAGGGAAAAACTTTCGCAGGCGCTGGAAGAATTGTCGCCGCAGCTTGAAAATTCAAGAAAAATATTGGGCGGATACAGGGAAAAGCTTACCGCGGCAGAGCTGATATCCGGAAGCTTTGCGGAGCTGTCATCGGCAAAGGAGCGCCTTGCTGAACTTGACAAGCGTGCGGAAAAGATCGCCGGATACGGGGAACTTCTCGCCCTGCACGAAAAGGCATTAAAGGCAAGACCGGAATATAAGGCTCTTTATGATGCAAGGCAGGAACTCAAAGCCAGAGAAGCCGCTTTTTCGGCAGCGGAGAAAAATTATTCCGACGCCGAAAGCGGATACAGGATCTTCAGCGGGAAAAAGGAAGAGATCTCTGCTCTTGAAAAAGATATCGCCGAAAAGAACGGTCAGCTTACGGTCCTTGAAGGTCTTGCAGGAGTTTACGAGAAAATAGACGCCGCCGGAAAGCTGCTCAAAAGCCTTTCTGCGGAATGTGCGGAATGTGAGAAAGCCCGTTCGGAAACGGGATCTTTGCTTAAAAAGACCGTGAAGGAGATCTCCGCCGCTTCGGAAAAGCGCAGCAGGATAATATCGGAATTTTCCGACAAGCTGCCCGAAATGCGAATAAAGAAAGAGACTCTTGAAAACGGTGCGGAAAATGCAAAAAAACTGCATATTTATGAGCGTGAACTGAAAAAAATACTTGATGAGATAGCCGGACTTTCCGTTCAGGCGGAAATGTCCGAAAAAGAAAAAGCCTCTGCCGAGGCCGAATACGACCGGCTTTATGGCTTGTATATATCAAATGCGGCGGCGGAGCTTTCCTCGCGGCTCAAAGAAGGCGTTCCCTGTCCGGTATGCGGGAGCATTTCTCATCCCGCGCCTGCTGCAAAGTCGGGGAAAACTGTCAATGCGGAAGATGTAAAGGCTGCAAGGGAAAGATTTGAAGCCGCAGCGGAAAAAATTTCAAAGCAAAAGGAACGTATCGCCGCACAGCAGGCAAGAGTTCCCGCCGCCGAACAATATATATCCGAATGCCGTGCGGCAGTGGAAAATTCGGGTTATACAGCCGAACTGCTCAGCGCGGCGTCAGCAGCTTACAGCGAAGCGGAAAGGCAGAATTCGTCTTTGCCCGAACTTGGAAGATGGATATCTTCACTGGAGTCCCAGAAGGAAGCCTTTGAAAATAACCTCCGATCGGTATCTGAAAGGGCGGAAAAGCTTTCGGCGCAAAAAACAAAGGCGGAGACCGAGATCGCCATGCTGCGCGAACGGCTTTCTCCCGAATGTCCGGATAAAGTTTCATATATGAAAAAGATCTCGTCCGTGAAAGACGAGATCAGGAATTTGTCCGAAAAGAAACGGCAGGCCGATGAAAAGCTTGCCGCCGCCGAGAAGCGTCTTATAGAGTGCCGGGCGGCATTTGCTCAGGCTGAAAAAGAACGTTTGTCAGCCGGAGAACGTCTGGAAAGGTCTGAAAAGGCTTTTAACGAAAAGCTTAACGGTCTGGGTCCTCTTAAAGCGGAAAATTATGAAAGCGCGCTGCTTTCAGAAGAACAGGCTGCGTATTATTCTTCCGAAAAAGAAAAATACGTTCTGGAGCGCCATTCCGCCGAAGAGACCGTAAAAACGCTGTCCGCACGGCTCGAAGGCAAGGAAATGCCGGATACGGAAAAGCTCAGGGCTGACGCTGACGCCGAAGAAAAGCGCTGCGGGGAGCTTTCCCGCAGGGAAGCGGTGCTTTCCGAAAGGCTTGCACGTCTGCAAAAGCTGTCGGAGGAATATTCAGTCCGCAGAGAAGCCTATGAAAAGTCAGTTGAAAAGAGCGACAAGCGGCTTGCTTTTGCAAAATTTATGCGCGGAGACAAGGGCATATCCTTTACAAGATATGTGCTTGGAATAATGCTGAGCCTTGTGGCAGGCGAAGCGAACCGCATACTTTCCGATATTCACGGCGGGATGTTCCGGCTGAGGGTAAAGATCGATCTGGCGGCAAATTCCAAGCAGGGACTTGATCTTGAAGTAGAGAATATGTCCGGATCGTCTTCGGTAAGATACGGCGTCCGCGAACTGTCGGGCGGCGAAAAATTCCTTATTTCCCTTGCGCTGTCGCTGGGACTTTCGGCAGCGGCGCAAAGCCGTTCCGGAGGCATAGAGATAGAATCCATGTTCATAGACGAAGGTTTCGGCTCGCTCGATACGAATTCTCTTAGAGAAGCCGTCGGGATACTGTGCGGGCTTTCGAGGGGAAGGAGCACTATAGGCATAATATCGCATATTGAAGA
>CANRJZ010000036.1 GCA_947631055.1 uncultured Clostridia bacterium
GAAGCCGCTGAAGCGGCTTCAATTCACCCTTTGCGGAGCTCTTGAAAAGGGGAGTTTCGCACTCTGCGGAGCGCGACAAGGGGCGCTGCCCCTTGACCCTGCGAGCTGGGCTCAGCTCGACCAGCTATTGTTTCTTACGTTTAGTGCGGTAAACTATAATTTACTGCACTATAATAAATTTGTCTGAAAATAAATATTATTACCAGTGCTATATGATAAGAGAATATATGCGTGAAGGCTCAGCCTGCATCTCAACTCTTAACTCTCAACTCTCAAAACTTATTATAATTTATCGGTAAATATAAAAATACTAAAAATCAACTCCTTGTTGTGACACAGCCTAAAAAAATTCTCCGGAAAATATCCGAAGAATTTTTTCTGCAAAGCATGGCCTGCCGCCCGAAAGATCGGGAACGGCACAAGCCTCGTGTATTTTTTGTTCGCTTTGCTATTATAAATATTATCACGAAAAAAACTGCCATACAATGCCGGATAAAATTTTATATATGCGACTCCAGCAGAGAAGAATATTTTGCACGGAATTCCGCAAAATTTCCTTCGTCTATAGCGTTCCTTATTTTTTCCATAAGCGTGTTGTAAAAATAAAGATTGTGCGTTACTGTGAGCCGTCCGGCAAGCTGTTCGCCGGCTTTGAAAAGATGTCTTATATAAGCGCGGGAAAAATTCCTGCAAGTTGGGCAGTCACATTCCGTGTCAAGCGGCAGGGGATCCGTCTCATATCTTTTGTTGGAAATATGCATTATGCCGCTCCAGGTAAAAACGGTCCCATGGCGGGCATTTCGGCTCGGCATAACGCAGTCGAAAAGATCTATCCCCCTTGCCGCAGCCTCTATAATGTTGGAAGGCGTTCCCACACCCATTAGATAACGTATTTTATTTTTCGGCATGATCGGTTCCACGGCGTCGATAATGCGGTACATTTCTTCCGTCGGTTCACCGACCGCCAGACCTCCGATGGCGTAACCGTCAAGATCGAGCGCGGCGATCTGTTCCATATGCCTGATCCGTATATCTTCAAAGGTGCAGCCCTGATTTATACCGAAAAGGAGCTGCTTTTTATTTATGGTGTCATAAAGGGAATTGAGCCGTTCCATTTCTTCCTTGCAGCGCACGAGCCACCGCACCGTCCTGTCGCAGGAATTTTTGCTGTATTCTCGTGAAGCGGGATTTTCAACACATTCATCAAAAGCCATAGCTATGGTCGAAGCCAGATTTGACTGTATGCGCATACTTTCCTCCGGCCCCATAAAAATCTTACGCCCGTCAATGTGGGAACTGAAATAAACGCCTTCTTCCTTTATTTTGCGCAGCTTTGCAAGTGAAAAGACCTGAAACCCTCCGCTGTCGGTAAGTATGGGCTTGTTCCAGTTCATAAACTTATGCAGACCGCCCATTTCCTTTATTACCGTATCTGACGGGCGGAGATGAAGATGGTAGGTATTGCAGAGTTCCACCTGACATTTCAGTTCCCGCAGATCAACGGACGAGATCCCGCCTTTTATGGCGGCGGCAGTGCCTACGTTCATAAAACACGGCGTCTGGAAAGTCCCATGTATCGTTTCAAATTTACCTCTGCGTGCTTTGCCGTCCTGTTTTAAAAGTGTGTACATAAGTTTTTCCTTTCAGATCATAATTGTAATTCTTCATACGGCGAAGCCGTTTCGCGGCTGCGGAATTCATGCTTTTCGTAATATCCGATAAGTTCTTTTTTATCGTTCCGGAGCGCTATGATGTAAACGTCCTTATTTTCCTTTTCGTTCCGGAATTCGTATATCCTGTTATTATCCGGACCGGCGGAGAACCATTCTACGGCTTTTTTTATTTTTTCCGAGGACTCGTCATTGTGACATCCGAGCAGCGAACGTCCAACAAGATCGTACCCGCCGCGCTTTTTATATCTTTCGGCAGCAGCCGGATTGATATAAACGATCACGTTTTCCGTGTCGCATATCACGACCGGGGCATTGTCCGAATCTATAACGCTTTTGAAGAAAGCAGAAAGTTCCATATCATAATATCTCCTTTAAAATATTCCCGATAATTATAACACGATATCGGACAAATTTCAAGCACTTTTTTAAAATTCCCGTATTATATCCTGACGGATAAATATTGACTTGCGGGAGATCTTGTGATATAATCAAAATATATGTGTAAGGCGCTCTGGAGGAAGCTTCTATGGAAGAAAAAACTGTTTCATTACTGAAAAAAGCGATAAAATTCTTTTTTACTTCCGGAATAGGATTTATTATGGATCTTACGGCATATACGATCATGACGCAGGTATTTGACCTGAGCGTGATGCGGGCGAATTTTTTCAGTTCTATGATAGGATCGACCTTTGTATTCATAGTTTCAACGCATAAGATCTTTGAAAACGGCAGGAGCGCGCTGCCGCTGCCCGCAAAATACGGAGCATACGTTATTTATCAGCTGCTGCTCATATTTCTTGCGTCAGAACTGGGAGACTTCATTAACGGGCTTATACATACACACTTTGAATTTGAACTGCTCCTGAGATACAGCAAACTTGTGTGCAAGGTGCTTATAACGCCGCTGACAATGACCTGCAATTTCTTTGTTATGCGTTTTATTTCCGAGCGGATTTGAAATACGGAGGGATATTATGGCAAAGGACAGGATACTTGTATTTATTCCGGCATATAACTGCGAAAAGCAGATAACAAGAGTTCTCGCTCAGCTTGAAGGCAAGGTGTCGGAATATATAGATGAAGTGATCATCGTAAATAATCTCAGCACCGACAATACCGTTGAGGCAGCGAAGGAATACCTTTCCGCACATCCTTCGATACCTTGCAGGATCATAAATAACAACAGCAATTACAACTTGGGAGGTTCACATAAAACGGCGTTCAATTATGCGCTGAAAAACGGATTTGATCATATTATAGTCCTTCACGGCGACGATCAGGCGGACATACGTGATCTCCTTCCGGTGCTCGAAAAAAGGATATACAGAAAATATGACTGTATCCTCGGAGGAAGATTTGAAAAAGGATCCAGACTTCAGGGATATTCCGTTAAAAGGATCTTGGGAAACAAAGTTTTCAATGTGATATATACTATTGCGGCAAACAGATCTATACGCGATATGGGTTCGGGACTTAATATGTATAAGACCGGTATTTTCAGATCAAAGTATTATATTGGCTTGTCCGATGCAATTTATTTTAATGCCGAAATGCTGCTTTTTTCTGCATATTACGGACATAGAATGCGTTTCTATCCTATTTCATGGCGTGAAGAAGATCAGGTCTCAAACGCTAAACTTTTCAGTTTGTCATGGAATTTGCTCAAATTGGCTTTAAAATATTTCTTTAAACGGGAAGAATTTATTGCAAGCTATAAAAAGCCGGATATATATACCGGCAGCATCGTTTATGATAATATGAAAAAGGAAGACATTGTAAATGGATAAACTTCATCTTATAATGCCTATGGGGGGACGCGGACAGCGTTTCTTCGACGACGGTTTCATTATCCCAAAACCGCTTATAGAGATACACGGGAAACCGTTTTTTTACTGGTCGGCAATGTCGGTGCTGAAATTTATGCCGCAGTGTGACGTGACTTTCGTCGTGCTGAAGGAACATATTGAAAATTTCAATATAGACAGCAGGATACTTGAACTGTTCCCGCAGGCGGATATAGCCGTTATCGATCACGTCCTCGGCGGAGCGGTGCTTACCTGTATGGAAGGCGTGAAAAGGATAAAAGACGACATTCCCGTCATATTCAACGATTGTGACCATATGTTCCGCTGTGATAAGCTTACATATCTGAGCGATAAAGATGTTTCACGCTTTGACGGACTTCTTCTTACATTCGTATCGGATTCCCC
Source organism: uncultured Clostridia bacterium (assembly GCA_947631055.1). Taxonomy (GTDB): domain Bacteria; phylum Bacillota; class Clostridia; order Oscillospirales; family Ruminococcaceae; genus RGIG8773. The sequence goes on from CANRJZ010000036.1 coordinate 3,884, forward strand.
AAAATTCAGCTATGCGGAATGTGATGACGAGGGACGGGTAGTGCGGACGGCGGAAAAACAGGTCATAAGCAGCGACGCTATATGCGGAGCGTATTATTTCAGGAATAGATCGGTATTTTTGAAAAATGCGGAAATATATCTTAAAAAATGCGATTACAGCGAATATTTTATGAGCGGAGTCTATAACTGTATGATAGAAAACGGCCTCACGGCAGGAATTCTGCGGACCGATCATCATATTTCTTTCGGTACTCCCGAAGAATATAAAGAAGCGGAAAAACGCTTGGAATTCGAGGAACTTTTATGAATTATATGATATTTGCGGCGGCAGTTGTAATGGTCGCAGCCGGACATTTTTTCAGAACAAAGCGCTGGAAAAGTCTTATCTCGGTCTATGAGGATGCTCCCGATACTTTGCTTCTGCGTGCTGTGTCGTTGGGTTATATGACCGATCTGCTGCTGCCTTTTCATATAGGAGACATCGTAAGAGCAGCTGTCACCGGAAAAAAATTGACGAACAAAACGGCTTTTGCCCTTGCGACTATAATCGTTGACCGCCTTATGGATGTTTTTATAGTTGCATTGTTTTACCTGTTCTTTTATCTTTCGGGAATGTTCAGACAGCCCCGCGAACTGATAATTTACGGCGCGGGAGCCGTGGTGCTCGTACTGCTTGCAGTCTGGGCGGCAACGTTCAGCAAGCCTATGAAAAAGGCAGTATTGCTGGTATCATCGGTCTTCAATGAAAAAATACAGTTATGGCTGCTTGGATTTGTGTGGTCGTGCATATGCACTTTCAGGAATATACTGCACAGGATAAACAAACCGATGCTTCTTCTCAGAACGGTATGTATGTGGGTGTGCTACATACTTTCGTATTACCTTCTCGGAGCAGCTTCGGGAAATGATCCGATAACGGTTTTCAACGCCATGTTTGCTTCGGGAGCAAGTCCGGTGATCTCTTTTGCCAATGCTTTCGGTACGGAAAATACTTTTCCGGCGATACTTCTTGTGTATAACATACTGACTATCCTGCTGCTGTCTGTTTTGTCCGCCGCTGTCGGAAGGCTTTTCCCAAAGGCTTCGGAACGCGAACCGGAACTTATTATACCGTATACTTCGCCTAACAGCCGTCTGGATTTCCTGTGCGTTTATTTTTCCGATATCAAGGACAGGAATTATATCAATTCTTTTCTTGCTATAAATAAAGACGTGACCATAATCCGCAATTGTTCCGCCGGTTCAAATGCCACAACTCTTATGTGCATAAAGAACGGGGATATGTTCTTCCGCAAGTATGCCTTCGGCGCAGACGGGGATAAACTTTACGACCAGATAAAATGGCTGCGGGGAAATTCGCATGATCTTTATGTTACCGATATAAGCAATTTTGAAAAGCAACCGCAGTTCTGCTGGTACGATATGCCGTATATGAGCACGTCAATAGGCTTTTTTGACTACATACATTCGGCGCCTGCCGAGCTTTCGTGGGAAATACTTATGAACGTTATCGGCGATCTTGAGCGGAACTATTCTTCCCATATCTCGGCAAGAGCAGATGATGAGACAATAGAAAAATATTTTGACGCAAAGGTCTCGGCAAACCTGAAAAAGATAACCTCCGCACCGCAGATAAAGCGTCTTGTATCATATGATACCATATCCGTCAATGGAAGAGAGATCAGAAATCTTCCCGCGTTTATGGACAAATTTTTATCGGCTGATTTCTGGAAGGAGATTTTTGGAAACGATTATTATTCCGATATACACGGAGACCTGACGATAGAAAATATAATATACAACGGAAGCTACCCCAAGCAATATTATCTTATAGACCCCAACGGGGGGAATATACATAATTCTCCCGATCTTGACTATGCAAAGCTTTTGCAGTCCCTTCACGGCGGGTATGAATTCCTTATGCATACGGATGATGTGAATGTTTCCGATAACAGGATATCATTCAGAATGACCCGTTCGTCGGCATATGACGCACTTTATGCGGATATGCGTGATTATATGTTCTCGCATTTCGGCAGGGAGCGGGTAAAAAGCATTTATTTCCACGAAATAATACACTGGTTCAGACTTATGCCCTATAAGATCGATCACGACGGCGCCCGCGCAGTGATGTTCTATGCGGGAATGATGCTGGTAATAAACGATGTTTTTGAGGAGTTTATTGAAAATGAACGGTATTCCGAAGATAAAGCTTGCGATGTTTGATCTTGACGGCACTCTTTTTGATACCGTAAGGGCAAACTATCTGGCGTATAAAGAAGCCTGCGGAGAAGAATTCCCTTTGGACGAAAAATATTTTGCGGAACATTGTATGAGCAGGAATTATAAGCATTTTCTGCCTGAGATAGGTGTTCCGGAAAACAGGCTGAAGGAGATACACGACAAAAAAATACGATGCTACGGTAATTATTTCTCCGAAATAAGGCGCAACGGCAGCTTGTTTGCAATAGCGGAGCTTATGAAAAAAAGCGGCGCAAAGCTGTGTATCGTCACCACGGCGTCGGAGGCGAATACAAGAGGATTGCTCGGATATTTTGAATGTGAAAATATGTTTGACCTGCTTGTTACGCAGGAAAAGGTCAAAAACCAGAAACCTGCGCCGGACGGTTATATCTATGCCATGAAGTATTTCGGCGCTGCACCTTCGGAATGTGTGATCTTCGAGGATTCACAGACCGGTATAAAAGCCGCATCGGATTCCGGAGCGCCGGTGTATCGTATTGTCTTGTTCTGAATGTGTAAAGTGCGGCCGTATGCCCGTCAAAACAATGTTTTTTCGTCAAAACTATTGACAAAGGGCGAAAAAAGGTGTATAATCTATCTTGAATCTGATTTTTATGGATCTGGAGTAAAAATATGAAAGCTTTTAATTCTGTATCGGGTCTGTTCAGCTTTATATTTTTTGCGGACGCAAGCTTTTATTTCAGCTATGGGTCTTATTTTACGCGTCTCAGAAAATATATTGCCGATAACAGAACATAGCTTTTTTGCGTTGTATGACTGTCTGCGGCAATTTCATTTGTCACAGGCTTTTTTATTTGTAAAGACTTTTCCCGAAGCTTCTGCCGGAATTTTTCCGCATTTCGGGAAGTCGGAATGAATGTTTGATTTTTATATTTCGGAGGAAACAAAAATGATCATTATCCTTAAAAAAGGTGCTCAGGAGAGCTCGGTACGGCGTCTGGAAGATAACCTCAAAGCTCAGGGCGTAAGCGTTGATCATATCGAAGGCGTCAATCAGAATATTATCGGTCTGGTAGGCGATACTTCCGCTATCGATATTGAAAATATCCTTGCGCAGGACTGCGTTGAAAATATCAGGCGCGTTCAGGAGCCTTACAAAAAGGCAAACCGCAAATTCCATCCGGACGATACGGTCATTCCGGTAAGGAATACGACCGTCGGCAACGGCTCGCTGCAAATAATTGCAGGACCATGCTCCGTTGAAAGCGAGGAGCAGGTCATCACAACGGCTATTGCGGTAAAGGAAGCCGGAGCAACAATGCTTCGGGGCGGAGCATTCAAGCCGAGAACGTCTCCGTATTCGTTCCAGGGACTCGGAGCGGAGGGCATAAAACTGCTTATAAAGGCAAGGAACGAAACGGGGCTGCCTATTGTCACGGAAATAATGGACTGCTCCGATATAGACCTTTTCGCAGATGTGGACATTATACAGGTGGGCGCAAGAAATATGCAGAATTTCCGTCTGCTGAAACTTCTTGGTCAGTGCGATAAGCCTATACTCCTCAAAAGAGGTCTTGCCAATACTATGGAGGAGACCCTTATGTCTGCCGAATATATTATGGCGGAAGGCAATATGAACGTTATACTTTGCGAAAGAGGAATAAGAACATTTGAAACTATGACCAGAAATACGCTCGATATTTCTGCCGTGCCGCTTTTCAAGCAGAAATCTCATCTTCCGGTATGCGTCGATCCTTCTCACGCTACGGGAATAGTTTCGCTTATCGAACCTATGTCCCTTGCGGCAGTCGTGGCAGGTGCGGACGCTCTGGAGATCGAGGTCCATAACGATCCGAAAAGCGCCCTTTCCGACGGCGGTCAGCAGCTGACTCCCGTAAGATTTGCCGAAATAATGAAAAAAATAAAGGATATCACTGCATATCTCGGAAGAACTATCGGAAATTGAATTTCCTGATCCAATTTTTTATGATCGGACTGATATTATGCCTGTTAAAAAGATAACCGTAAAAGCTTCCGGAGTGTACGATGTCCTTATCGGACGCGGACTTATAGATCAGTGCGGGAGCTATGTAAAAAACGTAACAAAAGCCGCAAAGCTGGCGGTGATAACGGACGATAACGTCAGCGCAATATATGGTGACAGAGTTGTAAGCTCACTTGAAAAAGAAGGATTTTCGGTATGCAGATACGTTTTCCCGCATGGCGAGGCATCAAAAAATGCGGGAACGCTTATAGAAATATGGGATTTCCTTTGCGATAACAATTTTACCAGAACGGATTGTCTCGTCGCCCTCGGCGGAGGCGTGACGGGCGATATGACCGGTTTTGCGGCGGCGTCATATCTGCGCGGTATAGATTTCGTCCAGATACCCACTTCGCTGCTGGCGCAGGTCGATTCTTCCGTCGGAGGAAAAACGGGTATAGACCTTCCCAGCGGGAAAAATCTTGTGGGCGCTTTCAAGCAGCCGAAGCTCGTTCTTGCCGATATGGATACCCTTGATACGCTTACCGATGAGTTTTTCACGGACGGTATGGGAGAAGTCATAAAATACGGTATGATTAGATCGGCTGCGCTGTTTGAAAAGCTGAACGGCTTCACAGCGGAAGAACTCCGCCGGAACAAGGAAGCCCTTACCGATATTATTGCGGAATGTGTTTCAATAAAGCGTGACATAGTTGAAGCGGACGAATGTGAAAAGGGCGAGCGTATGCTTCTCAATTTCGGGCATACACTGGGACATTCCATAGAACAGTATTATAATTATACCGGTATCTCGCACGGAATGGCTGTGGCAAAGGGTATGGAAATGATAACGTCCCTTGCTGAAAAGAAGGGGATGTGCAAAGCCGGACTTACCGTAAAGCTTACGGAATGTCTGGAAAAATACCGCCTGAAAATAGATGTTGAGCCGCTTCCGCCTGAGCTTGGAAAGGCTTGTATGAACGACAAGAAACGCTCCGGAGGCAGCATAAATATAATAATCTGCTCCGAGGCGGGAAGATCTTCGGCGGTCAGGATGACGGTCGGGGAATTTATGGAATTCCTTAAACAGGGCTGAAAGGAACATATTGCATATGGATATAAAAGTTTACCCTTCTAAGCTTATAGGAACGGTAAATGCACCGTCGTCAAAAGCTTATTCGCAAAGAATGATAATTGCTGCGGCTCTTGCGGACGGCGTTTCAGAGATATCGAACATAACCGTTTCAAATGATATAAGCGTTTCCGCTGCGGCAATGGAAGCCCTTGGCGCAAATGTTTTCTGTGAGGACGGAGTATTTACGATAAAAGGGATAAAAACGCCTCCCGAAAAAGCGGAGATAGACTGCTGCGAAAGCGGCGCTACTCTCAGGTTCGTTATACCTGTAGCTGCCGCATTGGGAACGGAGTCAACATTCCTCGGACGCGCAAAACTTCCGCAGCGCCCGATAACCCCGTATCTGCGGGAATTCCCTTCAAAGGGGATCACCTTTGAGCCGCAGGGAGGACTTCCTCTGCATATGTGCGGAAAATTGTCGTCAGGCGAGTTCCTTATGGAAGGAGATATTTCCTCACAGTTCATAACGGGATTGCTTTATGCGCTGCCGCTCTGCGAAGGGAATTCGGTAATAAGAATGACTTCGCCGCTTCAGTCCAAGCCGTATGTTGATATGACCGTTTCGGCGCTCGGCAATTTCGGCATAGAAGTTGAAGAGACCGTAAATAACGGACTTCCCGAATATCATGTAAGGGGAGGACAGAAATATCGTCCCTGCAATATAAGCGTGGAGGGCGATTATTCTCAGGCGGCATTTTTCTATGTTGCCGACGCTCTCGGATCTGAGATCACAATAAAAAATCTTGATCCGGATACCGCTCAGGGCGATAAGGCGATAGTGGATATAATAAGATCCTGCGGGAAAACCATGGAGCCGTTTACGGTCGATGTGGGAGATATTCCCGATCTGGTCCCGATACTTACCGTGCTGGGCTGTTTTACAAAGGGAACGAGCCGTATCGTCAATGCGGCAAGGCTGAAAATAAAGGAAAGCGACAGACTTTCTGACGTTGCCCGTCAGCTCAATGCTATCGGAGGGAATATAACGGCAGGGGACGACAGCCTTACAATAGAGCCTGTTGAAAAGTTTTCCGGCGGTATCGTGGATTCATGCCACGATCACAGGATAGTTATGTCGGCTGCAATAGCGGCATTGTCATCGGAAGCCCCGGTCATTATAAAAGGTGCGGAAGCGGTAAACAAAAGCTATCCGGGATTTTTTGATGACTTTAAGTCATTGGGCGGAAAATTTGAGATCATAGACTAAAAGCAAAGCTGCGGGAATTCCCCGTCAAAATGAAAGGAGCAAAAAATATGTCTTCATTCTGGAATCATAATATCACAGTATCTATTTTCGGTGAATCCCACGGACCTGCCATAGGCGTCGTGCTTGATAAGCTCCCTTCCGGAGAATATATCGACGCAGAAGAACTGCGCAATTTTATGGCAAGAAGGGCTCCGAAAAAAGACGCTACTTCCACCCAAAGACGGGAAAGCGATATGCCGAATATAATTTCCGGCATATATAATAATTATACTACCGGAACGCCTCTGGCAGCGTTCATAAACAATACCGATACCCATTCGCAGGATTACAGCAATATTTCAAAGCTTGCCCGCCCCGGTCATGCAGATTACACGGGAGCATTAAGATATAAAGGATTTAATGACGTCCGCGGCGGAGGACATTTTTCGGGACGCCTTACGGCTCCGCTTTGTTTTGCGGGCGCTGTCTGCGGTCAGATACTTGAGCGCAGGGGGATCTACACGGGAGCGCATATCCTTCAGATACACAATATAAAGGATACCGGATTTGACCCATGCGGCGTTTCACGCGAAGATATAATCGCTCTGAGACATAAGAAATTTCCTGTAATAAACGATAAAAAGGGAACTGCCATGACAAACGATATAGCCAAAGCAAGAGAAGCTATGGACAGCGTTGGCGGAATAATAGAATGTATCGTTACCAATGTCCCGGCAGGTATAGGTTCGCCTATATTTGAGGGACTGGAAAACAGCATAGCCCAGCTTGTGTTCGGCATACCGGCGGTAAAGGGAATAGAATTCGGAGCAGGTTTCAAAGTTGCCGAAATGCTGGGCAGTCAGAACAATGACGAATTTTACGTTGATGAATTCGGTCATGTACTTACAAAAACCAATAATCACGGAGGCATACTGGGCGGGATCTCTTCCGGAATGCCGATCGTGTTCCGCGTAGCCTTCAAGCCTACGCCTTCGATAGCTAAGGAACAGGAAACAGTAGATCTTTCTTCCATGAAAAACGAGACTTTGAAAATAAAGGGAAGACATGATCCGTGCGTTGTTCCGAGAGCAGTACCGTGTGTTGAAGCTGCGGCAAATCTGGCGATCCTTTCGCATATGCTCTCATATCCCAATTTTTGATGAATTTTTATGACGCCTGAACGGAGGGGTGTTTCATGGCTTCGCTCAAAAGAGAAGAGGAGTTCCGCATAAATCATCAGAAATATAAAAACCTGATGAGGCATTTCCATACAGCTTTCTGGATGGCTGTAATACCGTCAGGGGTGGTTTTTGTCCTTATGGCGCTGTATTACGGTTTAAGAGGACTTGCTCTGCTTGTCGGAGCAAATTTTGTACTGGCTCAGCAGATAGTTAATCAGGAGCTGGGTACGAACGATTCTTCCGGCTTGACGTTCAGTGTGCCATATCTGTATATGTTTTTTCTGTTTGCAATAGCGGCGCTTTCGTTTATTGCGTTTTTCTTCAAAATGCGCAAGCCGCACAAATACATTTTCTGCATATACGCCGCAGGCGCTCTTACGGGACTTTTCGGAATGATATCCGGAAAAATGGGCGTGCTGTTCGGACTATATCTTGTTTTATACGGGATATACGGTATGTGGCTGCAAGACTATATTTTAAGACTTCATAAAGATCTTGACGAACTTGCGCTAAAAGATGGATTTCCCGACTTTATAGAGGCTATAAACGAGCCGCACCCGATGTCAAATACCAGCGGACTTCATTATAACCGGAGTGAGTTCCTGAAACGTGAACAGCGGAAGAAAAAGGAAAACGGCGAAGAGGCCGACGCCGTTCCTCCCGTAACGGAAATGGAAGAACTTACAATGGATACTCCCATTCCGAAAAGCAGCAGGAAGATCGACAATATGATGTATATGAAAACGGGTGATGAAAAGCTTCTTCTCAGTGAAACGGAAAATATGACCGAACTTGATCCCGCCGTTCCCGTAAATAGAAGCAAGCGCAGAATAGACAATATGATGTAGCGGAGGAAATATGAATGAATTTGGTGCGGCGGAACTGAGTTCTGCCCATGATGTAAAAGTGCTGCTGTGTTATCTTCTGGAAAAACTGAAAGACCCTGTCACGGAAGATCAGCTTTATGAGATAGTAATTGACAGCGGGGTAATAAATTATTTCCATTATACGGAAGCTATGGAATCGCTTGTAAAAAACAATTCCATAAAAAAGATATCCCGTGACGGAAAAATTTATATTGAACTTGAAGAAAAGGGAAGATCGGGAGCGGATTATTTTAATGATACGATCCCGTATTATTTCAGAAAACAGCTTTTGAAGTCAGCTTTGTATTATTTTGCTGAATTGAGACATAAAAGAGATGCGGAAATCGGCGTAGTTCCTTTAGAGAACGGCTGTGAAGTCAATTGCCGCATAAAAGATGCGGATTACGACCTTATGAGGCTGTCGCTCTATGCGCCGGACGAGGAACAGGCTGAACTGGTAAAAAGCAAGATAATGCTCGATCCCGTAGGATTTTACAGAAAAGTCATAGGTTATGCTCTTGAAAACGAGGAAGAAAAAATAGATATTCCGGACGAATAAAAAAAACCTTCTATGTTTTAAAACTTATAGAAGGTTTTTATATGCATCAATGTCAAAATAAAACGGAATTTTATACAAATATGCGTTTCATTTGATAGTATTTGTTGTATTATATTTACAAAAATTAAATTTGCTATTGACATTTGCAGCGCTGTGTTGTATTATATTATCATAAAGCCTACTAAACACATATGATTTATGAACAAAGTACGCTTTCCGGTCTTTTCCGGAACAACAATAAAATTCGGAGGTAAATTAAAATGAGTAATTTTACAGAAAGAAATTTAAAATTTGAGACAAAGCAGCTCCATATCGGTCAGGAGAACGCAGACCCTGTAACAGATGCAAGAGCCGTACCGATCTATGCGTCCACATCATATGTTTTTCACAATTCCCAGCACGCCGCGGACAGATTTGCCCTTAAAGACGCGGGAAATATATACGGACGGCTTACCAATCCCACACAGGATATCTTTGAGCAGAGAATTGCCGCTTTAGAGGGCGGAGTTGCCGCTCTTGCGGTAGCTTCCGGTGCAGCGGCGATCACGTATACGATACAAAATCTTGCTCAGGCAGGGGATCATATCGTAGCTTCAAAAACCATTTACGGCGGTACATATAATCTTCTTGAACATACGCTTCCTGCTTACGGAATAAAAACTACTTTTGTCGATCCGGACGAGGAAAATTCCTTTGAAAATGCCATTCAGGAAAATACAAAGGCGATTTTCATCGAAACTCTCGGAAATCCTAATTCAAATATAATTGATATCGAAAAGATCGCCGGCATAGCTCATAAGCATAAAATACCGCTTGTCATAGACAATACTTTTGCAACGCCTTATCTGGTGCGTCCTATCGAATACGGCGCCGATATAGTAGTTCATTCAGCAACGAAATTCATAGGCGGACACGGTACGGCGATAGGCGGAGTAATCGTTGACAGCGGCAAATTCGACTGGGAAGCCAGCGGAAAATTCCCGTCACTTGTTGAACCTAATCCAAGCTATCATGGAGTAAGCTTTACAAAGGCAGTCGGAGCGGCGGCATTTGTGACAAAGATCCGCGCTATACTTCTGAGGGATACCGGAGCAACGCTTTCGCCGTTCCATGCGTTTTTGTTCCTGCAAGGTCTTGAAACGCTTTCTTTGAGAGTTGAAAGACACATTGAAAATGCGATCAAGGTAGTAAATTATCTTAAAGATCATCCTCAGGTAGAAAAGGTAAATCACCCGTCTCTTGCGGAGGGCGAACAGAAGCGGCTGTATGATAAATATTTCCCCAACGGCGGCGGATCCATATTTACGTTTGAAATAAAGGGAACAGAGGAGGACGCCAAGAAATTTATAGATAATTTGCAGGTATTCTCCCTTCTTGCCAATGTTGCAGATGTCAAGAGCCTTGTTATCCACCCTGCATCGACTACACATTCTCAGCTCAACGATCAGGAGCTTGAAGAGCAGGGTATCAAGCCCAACACGATACGCCTTTCTATAGGAACGGAGCATATAGACGATATAATTTACGATCTTGAAGAAGCATTCAAGGCGATAAAATAATTTTTAACATACTGATATCCTGTCGGTTTTCGTATTTTGAAGATCGGCAGGATATTTTTATTAAGTGCGAAATAAAAATCAACCCACTGTAAAAGCGGGCTGATTTGTGATTATTTTCTCCAGTTACGATATTTGCTTGCCATATAATTCGGATCGTGATTATTTACCTTGTATGATACGTTTGCGTCACTCAGGAACCACAACAGAAGAAAAATTGCCAGTGCTATGATCGAACCCATATGACCGCTTCCAATATATTTTATTTAATTATAAAATAGAAATTGTTATTTGTCAATATCCTGTGCGGTATATTGTTTGGCGTATAAAACTATTTTGTTATCAATATTAAGGGACTGAATAAAAAACTGTGTAAATGAATATAGCCCATAAGAATAAACAATAATAAAATTGCAGTCAAAGAGG
>CANRJZ010000037.1 GCA_947631055.1 uncultured Clostridia bacterium
AAAATATATTTTGTTTGTTCTGACTTTTCGTATGTTTTTGTAATAATAAAGAACAATCAAAGAACAAGTTTTATGGTATATCTCTATTTTTAAATTCTTAAATATGCAGGTGAATTTCGTTTTTTGTAAATTACACTGTTTATATATTTGATTTGAGTGAATAATACTAATAACAGCACTGACAGTTCCTGTATGGAATGCCGGTGCTGTTTTTTAATATCCAAGTTCATACATAATATGCCGTATTGTATTGCAAGTATCTTCAAACTCTATGTCCTTTGCATATTCGTAATTTTTTCGATATCCATTCCAGAAATTCTGCATTTGCTTGTCGTTCTGAATTCTATCTATAATCTCCTTGTGGTCAGAAAGAATATTTTCACTGCCGCGTTTTTCGGAAGTAAGTTCCAAAGCGTTTTTTAATATTTCCAAATTGCAATTTTCTCCTCGCAGTGAATAAAGAATATGTATGTCATAAAAATCTCTCGGACGTGTATTTGCGACGTTTCTCGATAAAACAGTTTCAATTTTTTCAGCCAATATCGTTTCAAGATTATACGCAGGAATATCAATTGTCCGATCGTCAAACATAAGCGGAACAGAATATTCTATCTCTTTTGGCGTGATAATATCTCCTGTGGTAACATCAACTGTCAGCGGAACACTTATCGGAGGATAATTTGCTTTAAGTGATACCCGTATTCCCGGATAATCATCGTTTTCCCGTATATCGGAAATATCATAGATCTCAAATGTAATATCATCATCAACATGGACAGAACAAATATAACTGAAAATTTTCTTCAGATTTTTATGAGTCAGGTCAAACCCTTTTATTGTTGTATCCAAGTCCATTGTTGCTCTCGTATCAAGTCCGACAATGGCTGAGATCAGAAATCCGCCTTTCAGAATAAAATTATATTTATAATCCGATAAAGAAATACGTTCAAGCAGCCGTTCCAACATATAATTCTGCATTACAAGCTGAGCAGAAATGTGTTTTTCCGCCGCTTTATTTTTGATAAATGCTTTTAGCTGCATAGGATTTTTCGTGATCATAGCAATACCTCCATATAACGCGCAATTTTTGATTTTACACGCAGCTTTTCAGCATATTGCGTAAGCTGATGAATATTCTTATTACTTGCAGCAGCATATCGTTTCATAGCAGAATTTATTATCTGAATGTCATTTCCGCTGCCTCTGACAATATCACACAATGTTCTTTCTATATCATAGACTTTAAGGATATTTCCGCAGGGAGATGTTACTTCAGTTACTCCAAAAGAGTAAATTTCATCAACAGAACGTTTTATAATAATATTTTCCTGTTTCAATGACGGCGCATTATATCCCTTTGGAAATGTCATTGTATACTTTGCGGGAGTTTTATCGGAATAGCCATGGAGATACAGCGCAGTATCATGTGAATAAATTCCTTTACTATACTTTTTCTGCAAAAGATACAGCTCGTCCTCCCAGACATCAGTTTTTATATACAGCCCACGCCCCAAACGCCGCAAAGCACCATCATCTGTAAGTTTTTGCAGGACACTTCGATGCAATCCGGCATTATTGATTTGTTCTGTTGTAACTGTTCCGTCAACAGAATTCGCTAATATATCGTTTAATTTACTGATATTTGTCATCGGCTCACTTCCTTTTTTGACAGCTACACATTATATTATACACAAATAATGTGTGATTGTCAAGAAGATCATGTTAATTTATGATATGTTAAGGTTTTATTCAATATATAGAAAAATATCCGGCAAACGGTAAAGTTTGACCGGATATTCCTAAACATCATACGCCCCGCATATTCGTGTTTGAATCGAGATTGCTAATATATTATGTACGCCGTGATTGCAGATAACGGCGCAGAGTTTGCATAAAACTTCTGCTGTCAAAAAAGCTTCACTGTTTATGATTATATTATAACATATTACCATCGGCTTGTCAAGAAATTTTTTTCGTCAGTTTTCAGCAATTTCGACAACATTTTTTCTGTGTAAGATTACCTGTCATTCCTTATAAAAACCGGCAAACAGCTTTTCAATTATGTTTGCCGGTTTTAAATTTTCGGTTCAAGTATTCTGTAAAATTAATTTATTTTTCAACTTCCAAAGGCGGCATACGGGCAAGTCGGTCAGAATTATGACAAAACATATTTCATAGATCATACTCCAATTGTTTCCTTTCATACAGGAATATATAAGGACGGCACCGTTCTATGAAAAAAGCTGTAAAACATTGTGAATTCCTTGACAAAATCGCAAAAAAATTATAAAATGAATATGTAATTAAAGTGTCAATTTAGTCAGACGGTTGTTGCATAGTAACAGTGCGCGGACTTTTTTTGACGACCTCCCAATATGAAAATACATATTTTCGTCCTATTCTTAGTAAAAAGCATATGACGGACAGGAGTGTGTGAAATGAACAAATCGCAAAACATATACGATAACCAAGATTTTTTTGATGGATATAAGAAGCTGCGGGACGATCAGTATAGTGCAAATAATCTTGAAGAAAAACCTGCTCTTTTCTCTCTTGCACCGGATCTTCAAGGAAAAGCTGTACTTGATCTTGGATGCGGCTACGGTGAAAATTGTGCCGAATTCAAAGCACTTGGAGCAGCTACGGTGTTAGGCGTGGATATTTCCGAAAAAATGCTTGAACCTATTCCTGCCAAGGAAACAATTGCGCGTGATAAGAGCTGGGAAAAAGAACTGCATAAGCCGAATTTTCTTTTGATCAAGGTATTAAAGCGTAAGGAATTGTAGACTGAAATCATAAATTACAATAATATCGTAGGATATATAGTGTTAAATTATAGGAATTTAAACGATATTGAATTTATACTTGCAGTAGGCGGCAGAAGCGTTATAGACTAGACTGCTGCAAGATAATTTCCACCACTGAGATATGTTTGTATCCAAGTCAAGGAAAATTCACTTGAAGCCTATACTGCAAATGACGGTGTAGTCCTTTAAAAATGTTGAATTGATAAAAGCGGACAACAAAGCTCGTCCGCTTTTATTTTTTGCTGTTTTGGGTATATGCGATTTTGCTGCAATTGAAATTCAGCTTATAAATCGTTTAAACAATTCTTTTACTTTGACAATATCAAAGCAAATGATCTCGTCAAAGTCATAGTCCGACAAAATGTAACGTACAAAACGACAGCCAAGATAGTAACCCACGTCACCATGACCGTTATAGTTTACCCGATCGCCGAAATAACGCTGATCGGCAAATGACATTGTTTTCAGATCTTTTGTAAAATCCGATTTTATCTGTTTAAAATAATCATCACACCACGATCTCCAGCCGTTTTTATCCTGATGATAAAATTCGGGATCGCCAACAATGATCTGCTCAAAGCACATTGCCACGCCCTCGGTAAAAAGCTGCCAAAGAAACATATCTTCATTCTTATCAAGATCACGTTTCAATGTTCCATACTGTTTTTGATAAACATGACCAAGTTCGTGGTAAATAAGCCCGCGCATATCATTGATATGACACCAATCCAGTTCCAGTATTTTCTCAATGCCAAGCAGTATTGCTGTCTTTCCGCGGTATTCTGTTACCCAGCCTGCACCGTTACAAAGACCGAGATAAAAAACAATACTAACATCAAGACTTTTTCCGAAGCGCTCATATATAATGCGTTCCAGATCTTCAGTTGCCTGCAAAAACGAATTATGGGCAAATTCACGCTGTTGTTGATCTTGCATAACGTGATTAAGCACGGATAAATAATATTTATCGGAAAATTCTTCATTGCATTGTGCATTTTTAGCATCTTCAATGAGGGTTTGAAACAACCCCGGAAGCGCAGCGTCAATATATTTTTTCCACCGATCAAAAGAAAATCCCGAACTGTCATAAGATGTCAACGCTGAAGAATATGTATCAATAATTTCCATGATAATTGCTCTCCATTTTAAAATATGTTATGTAAATACTTGATTGTTTTATAATATCATAAAAATACATAATTCTTGTGAATTATAATCCGAAAGATCTCACAATACTGTTTAGTTCGTGTCTTTTGCCATGACACACAGAGAATGCAGCACTGCAATTTTTTTCAGTTAAAATACGGTATATTTCCTGACAGAAATTATAGTTTTTGCTTTTTGGAGAATTGAAGCCTAACGAAGCTGATGTCAGAATTATAACATCAGTTGGCAGTTTAATTACGGAAGCAGCATCAAATATTCCTGTAAGAATACATCTTTTGACAGAATTTGCGGGAATATTTGTCTTTTTTAACGTTTTGCATTTTCCTTTAAAAAGAAGTACCGCTATATAGCTTCCGACTTTTGAAACAGAATCGTAACTTCCAACAGACATGATAAAGCATTTATCCGGATTGCTATGAATGTACTCTATGACCGACAAATCGGACGGATAGTCAACGAACGGCATCATATGTTCTGTATCGGAATAACGTTCATTTCTGTATGTTATGATATCGCCTATATGGTCGTAAACAAATTTTTGCGCCTGTCCCGTGAAAAAATTGATATAGTATTCATCGCCGTTATCTCGTTTTCGATATTCTGATGTTATTCCAAGCTGTTCTCCTTTATCAGTCGCTATGCGGCTTTTCAGATCACTTTTACAGATATAACCTTCAGATTCCAACCAGTCATTGATCCATGTTGCAGACAGTTTTTTTGTTCCGTTGTTTTCCGTGACACGATTGATCTCGTTGGCAAGTTCACTGACTTTGCGATCATATGGATATACGATTAGTTCTTCACACTGTTCTTCTGTAATATAAAAATCTGTCCTGCTGTGTTTTGTGCCATGTTCCGCCTCGTATATATTTCTTGTCAAAACGTCAGAAATATATCTGAAACAAGAAATGATCCGTTCATTATGAAGCGTATCTGCATTTGCGTCGATATTGGATACAGGATCGATACCATTTGCAAGATAGTCCATATACATCTTAGCTTGCTGCAATTTAAATATATCATTATCCATATTCAGACCCCCTGTAAATGAATAATTACTGCTCCATATTTCTGCGGAAATAAATATCGGATAAAATGACCGCTGTTTCTGTTGTGTCCTCTTTGCCCTTCCATGCACAAATAAAACGTATCACAGCGTCATACGGCGTATATCCCGATGATATGAGCTGTTTTATACTCTCACTGCACTTAGACGAAAACTGAAGAACAGACTTGAGCTTTTCGTTTACCCGAACATAAAGTCTGCTGCCTCTTACTGTAAGGTGCATACCGCTTTTCAGCTGTAATATCGTTGCTTTTTTATCCTTGAAAAAGTCAAGATACACATCTCTGTGCGAAAGCTGCAATATAAGCTCCGATGGTTTCGGGTATGTGCGTTGGTCGACCTCATAGGTAGTAGCATATCCGGCAAATTGATCTAACATATCACCATAATAGTGAATATGCAGTAAATTCTTTGCTCTTGTCATGCCGACATAGAGCTTTCTTTTTTCATCATCGCTGCCCATATTTATATTGCTGATGAGCATATACACATTATCGAACTCTCTTCCTTTTGACTTGTGCATTGTTGAGATCGTAATGACGCCCTGTTCATTTGAATAGAAATCTTCTATCCCGGATTCGTGCAGAAACATTTCAAGATCGGTGCGGTATTTTTTCTCATTGTTTTCCTCGAATATATGTATGATATTCATGATCAAAGGCAGGCATGCGCTGCTGCTGTATTGCTCCTGCAATTCTTTTACCGCGCTGTTCCACTGGTCATTACTGATAACGGGAGAGGTATTCTCCTTATTCAGAATTTTAAGAAAATAACGTATTTCCGCAATATCATAAATATCAAATCCGTCAATGGACTGTATCAGCTTAGCGGGGATATTCCGCTGCTCGAGAATACCCAGTATAAGCAAGGCTTCTTGATTTGTGCTTGTCAGAATACAAGTGCTGCCTTTGGCATTAACTGACAGTATATCCTCTACTAATGCCGTCTCCATATTTTCGCAGCTATGCTTTATCATCTTTACTTCGCCGTTATTATCTGAAACGGCGATGATATCCTCTGATTTCATTCTTTCGGAAACAGATCTTACAAATTTATTTGCAAACCCGACCACGCTCTGACAGCTTCTGTAATTGTCGATAAGAGAATATTGCTTTGCTTCGTGTCCGGTTATAAATGATCTCAGGTATTTTGAGTCGGAACCGCGGAACTGATATATATTCTGGTCATCATCGCCCACAGCGATAATACGCATATCATCGTTTCTATCCATGAGCGCTTCTACAAGACGATATTCATTAATGTCCATATCCTGCGCTTCATCTATGACAAGGACCGACTTTGTGATCCTGCCTAAGTCAACATCGCCGCTTCGTATCATCTCGCCTGCATCCTTAACAACATTCTCCGATCCTTGTATATTGCCTATTTTCCCAAGCAGATCAAAGCAGTAGGAATGAAATGTTTTTATTTCTATGAAATTGGCAGCGTTGCCTATCAGGTCACGCAGACGCTGTTTGAACTCTATTGCAGCAGATCGGGAAAATGTCAGCATCAGGAGCTGTTCATGCTTAACATCTTCCAGAAGCAGGAGCGACGCCAGCTTATGCACAAGCACTCTTGTTTTGCCGCTGCCCGGTCCGGCAGATACAACAATGTATTTTGAAGTATCGTCACGGATGATTTCAAGTTGTCTTTCCGATAAGGTATCAAACAGCTGCCGATATTTTTCGGGAGTTATATTCCGTTCGATCTCAGCTGCCCTTTCTCCGGAGAAATATTGTGACAGGAATTTCTTATAGTCCATCTGAAAATAATCATTGACAAATTGCAGGGCTTGGGCGTAATCACGGACCATTATATTGGTATATTCGCCTACTATATGTATCTGCTGGATCTTCTGCCGGTAATATTCGTTCAGCTGTTTGTAATCCTCCAGTTTATAGCGTATTTTATTGTCAAGCACCAGCCGTTTTATACTCATACCGCTGTAAAGCACAAGAAAACTGCCCTCCAGCTTCAATGCTCCAATCTTGGAGAGAAACATCAGCGCTTCTTCTGTATCTTGTTCATTTATCTCTATGAATGACTGTTCACGGTAGGCGTTCATTAATTCCAGTATTGAAAAGCTGACAAGCACTTCATTTTTAGCGTTTATATCTTCACCGCTTATCTGAAAAAGGTAGTTTATAATAAATTCTGCAACATCATAGCTTTTCCGGCGCTTGTCCCTGATGTGCTCAATACTCATTTTCGGTACGATGATAACTTTGTTAGCAGCCTGATCCTGCTCTTTCTGAATGTAGCTTCGTATTGTCCAATAATAAAATAAAGTCTTTATTGAATTGACAGAACTGCTTTTGATCCCGTTTGCAAGAGCTGCTTCATTCAGTTCTTTATAGTTCATGCATAACTTATCAGCGTCTATATATCCGAGCAGGAAAGTTTCAAGAGCCTGAAAACGGCGCAGTACCAGCATAGACTTATTGACAGTATCCGTTTTAAGGATATAAGCGGTCATGTCTTTTGTATCTGCAAGCAGACCGGCTTCACGCATCTGCTGGATAGAATGGATAATATCAGATTTTTCTATGCCAAGCCTGTCTGCAATATAGTCAACTCTCGATTCTGCATCGGCATTTCCTGCCTTTGAAGTGCTTTTGCTTGAAATAAGCGATCTGATGATACGTTTTGCAGTCGTTCTTTCTTCATCATTTTCAAAGCGGAAAGAACTGTCGATCTTCTCATTTGCCTCGATCATACTTTTTACGAGTATCCCGTCTGCATATACATGGGGGACATTCATTCCGCGCTTGACATATCCTGCATTTTCAAGAGCCTGTATTGCTGTTTTTACCCTTGTTTCGATGTCGGAAACACTGTCATCCCAGCCTGCCTGTCTTGCGACTTCAAGCGGCGAACAGCACACTTCGGGACGGGTGCGGGTGAGCTCTTTTATCGCTTTCCATACCTGCTGTATCTCGCTGATACTAAGCTTTGTCTGATTGAGGAGAATGAAATGCTTGTCCAAATCGCCGTCATTGAACAGCACATAGCATTCCGCCTGTAATTTTTCGTCACGTCCCGCACGTCCTGCTTCCTGTACATAATTTTCGAGTGAATCGGAAATATCATAATGAATAATCAGTTTTACATTGGATTTATCCACACCCATACCAAATGCCGAAGTTGCAACAATGATCTGCACGTCGTCATTGATAAAGGCTTCCTGATTTTCCTGTTTTTCACCGCTGTCCATTTTCCCGTTGAAAGGTCTCGCCTTAAATCCGTCGCTGCACAGTTTTTCAGCAAGTTCTCTTGTTCGCTTTGTTCTTGAAACATAGACGATAGTAGGACAATTTTTCTGTTCTATAAGGCTGCGGAGCGCTTCATATTTTTCTTCATCGGTTTCTTTATAAATCACTTCATACCGCAGATTAGTACGGGACGCATTGGTTGCAAACAATTCAAGGTAAATGTCAAGTTTCTCCTTGAAATAATCTTTTATATCGCTTATGACCTTTTGCTTTGCAGTCGCAGTAAAGCAAGAAACAGGTATCTTGCAGCCGTGACCTTTTTTCTCCTGGAGCTCACGGATAAAATCGCCGATATAAAGATAATCTACACGAAAATCCTGTCCCCATGCAGAAAAGCAGTGCGCTTCATCGATCACAAACCGGTCTATACGGCGTGACAAAAGCAGCCGCTCTATCGTGACCGAGCGCAGCGATTCGGGAGAAATATAGAGAATTGAAGCAATGCCCGATCCCACACGTTCTATGGCTTCGGCTCTTTCAATAGGACTGAGCAAACCGTTTATCGTGACAGCTTCGGTAATGCCGCGTTTTGCGAGATTATCCACCTGATCCTTCATCAGCGATTGCAAGGGCGAAATAACGACTGTCAGAGCACGTTCAGTCTTGCCTGCCATAAGAGCGGGTATCTGAAAGGTCAGTGATTTTCCGCCGCCTGTGGGAAATATGGCAAGGAGCGACTTGTGTTCAACTGCCGCCATGACGGCATTTTCCTGTAACGGTTCGTCATTATATTTACGGAAACCGGGATATCCGAAATATCTGCTAAGATAGCCAACAGGGTCCAGCTTTGACCGGCAGTATCTGCACCCATGGCAAGAGGTATTTCGGAGCAGACGCATTATCATATCCACATTCGGGAAGTTTACCTGTACCCACCTTGGTATCAGTGAATATTCCTCGGTGGCTGAGATCAGAGCAAGGCAGTACGCAAGTTCAACAGGAGATCCGACAATGATATTGGAAAGAGGTGCGTTATCACATATCTTGTCTGCAAATCTTATCCGTATTGCTGTTTCAGTATCGCCTTCTGCCGAGAGATCCAGATAGTCCAAAAATCCTGTAAAGTGAGGATCTCCTTTTAGCAACATATAATAGATAAATTTCATTTTATCGTCAAGTGCTTGAAATGCATTGACTTCATCATAGAAAAGCTCTTTTGCCTTTATTGCATCATTTAACGGATTATTCAGCTCCTCCGTCTGGAGCTTATCGTCTTTTAACAGCTTGTGGTATGGTTTGCTGGGAAACAACAGGGGAGATATGTATAATGTATCAATGAGTTTTGCCATATTGGTGATTTCAATATATTTTGTATCGTGTTCAATGATATTGTGACCACATAGATATTCTGCATCTGCAATAAAGGAGTAAAATTCATGAGCAATTCCCGTGTGCAGTTTATCGCCATTTTCATTTACTGCACCAAAATCATATGCCTTGTTATCTGTTTCGCTGACTTCGGTATCTATAAAGAAAATATGTCTCATGTATTCACCCCTGACTTCTTGTTATTGACAGATAATTATACTTATCTATGATAATTTTATCACAAATTGACATAAAAAGCAATAGCTGTTCCAAATATTTCAATATCGATCTTTCAAAATAAAAATTCTCTTTAGGTTATCCTTTCGGAAAATCCAAATTGAGCAAATGCCTTTTACAAATTTTATAACTTTAATGAATAATAATTATGATATGCTTTAGTATAAGTTAAGACCTGTTCGTAAAAAATACTGAACAGGTCTTAATTGAAATTTTATGCAATTTACAGATTTAGTATGAGGATATTACTTACCCCACTCAAAGTTAGCAAGCCCAAAAATGTATTTAATTTGCTGCTATTTATGGTCTTAATATTTTATGTCTTTCAGTAATTCACGATTATCCTGACAACAAATTCACCGTTTTACATAAGTAGGCCATTTCGGATTTTTTTAATTAATTCAATATCTGCTGGAAGCCAATTAATATCATATAATTCATCTACAGAAATCCATCTGGCGTCTGATGCTTCTTTGAGAGTGATTTTACCATCTGATATAGAACACCAGAAGCAATCCATACTTAAATGAAAGGTCGGATAGTCATACTCAATAGTATCAATAAAGCTGTCTATGACTAACGTTACATCAAGCTCTTCCTGAATTTCTCTTATTAGTGCTTGACGTGAAGTTTCGCCAGTCTCAATCTTTCCGCCTGGGAATTCCCATTTGCCTTTAAATTCTCCACAGCCTCTCTTAGTGGCAAGAATTCTTGTTTTAGCTTCTGAAAAGTCATGAATGACTGCCGCTGCTACTCTTAATGTTTTCACAAATTTATTCCTCTTTAGACATTTTTCTCAATCTGAATTTATATTCTTTTCGCAAATTTCCAGATTCATCTTTATCATCTTCATAGGTATAGTCTGCCAAGGAAAAAATTCCTTGATAATAATATTCCTGAGGTGAAAACTTAACAAATAAATGAATTTGTTTTCCTTGTGCCTTAGCTTCAACAATTGCTTTATTTCCTGGTGTCATTTTCTGATCTCCGGTTTTACCTTCGCCTGAGTATATGTAGTCACCATCAGTTGTCCAATGATCATGGTACACAAATCCATTTTTCTTTTTGTCTATAGATGAAACCAAAATTACTGTTGATTCAGTTTTATTTATACCTCTACCAAAGCCAGCAATTTTAATACTAAATTGATCTTCTACCTGCTGATAGGTTGTCTGGCCAGATGCTTGACATTGTAATCAGGGCCAAAGCCGTCTTCAATGTTTATGCGCTTTTTTGTATTTTGGAGGGCTTGTCCTTCAATATTATGCTTTTCGGCAGTATGAGCAGCTATTGCCGCTTGTCTTTGCATTTCAACTGTTTGTTTAAAAGCATTGATTACGTTCATAATATCTGCCTGTATGGATGGATCTACAGCCGTTAGAAACTTCTCAAAGGAATCCGGATACAAAAACTTTGCACTTTTTGAATCAAACTGTACCGTAATATAGTTTTCAGCTACGTCTGTTATAATGCCAGTTCCATATACTTTGTGCTTTACTTTTAAATTTAACAATTCTATGTTTTCCACTTATGACACCTGCCTTTGTAATATATAGGATATTATTTCTTTAGGCTATTTTCGATTGCTTTTTAGATTAAAACATGCGCGGCATCAACATTACTGTTTCCACATGGACCCGACATGTTAATTTTTGTGTCAGCGCCCTATCGTTATGTAAGCTTTGTTTAGACGTAAACATACCCATATGGAATAAATTTTACCTTTATTCCATTGTATCACAACCGAAGGAAAAAATCAATAGGTCTATAAAACAAAAAAGCCATTAAATCTTTCGCAAAACAGAGAAATCAAAGAAAGAAGCCCTAAGGATATTCAATTTTCAAGGTTCTGCGCGGTTTACTGACAAGAAAATTGACGGTTCAAGATCTCCATACAAGTCCGTTTCCTTTCCATAGATGAGTGAACATATCGGTTAAGTGTAATTTCAACGGAGCTGTGTCCCAGAATTTCCGAAAGCGTCTTGACATCAAAACCAAGGGCAACACAATTTGTAGCAAAAGTGTGACGAAGTGCATGAAAATTCACTTTCGGCAAGCCAAGTTTCTTTAAAATCGCCGCAAATCGGTACTGCATTGTCCTTGGTTCGGCAAAAAGTTTTTTGCCCGTCAGAACGTAATCTTCGGCATTTGATCTTAGTTTTCTTAGAATATCAGTAAGAAAATTCGGCAAAGGAATTGTCCTTGCCGAACTTTTGCTTTTGGGTGAATCAATTAATATCTTTGTGGCTGTTTTTCCGTCGAGATCTTTAATCCTTTGCATGGTTCTGCTGACAGTCAGAATACTTTTTTCAAGGTCAATATCTGACCATTTTAAAGCGCAAAGCTCGCCTATTCGTATGCCGGTAAACATTGATAAAAGCACACCAACATTTGAATATGTTTGATTGTTAAGTAAATACGCCGTCAAAGTTCGTTGTTGAAGTTCATTCAAAACAGGTTTTTCTTTGAAATGCTTATCCTTTGGAACAGTAACTAACTCCGCTTTGTCGGCATAATTAAAATTCCTGTGAGCAAATTTTGTTACGGATTTTATCAGGACAACAATATCAGACACATACTTTACGGATAATCCTTTGTTCAGCTTGTCAGAAACAAAATCATTAAGATATTGGACCGTCAGCTTTTCATATTTCATTCCTCCAAGAAATGGAAGTATATGCTTGTGTATCTTTATATAATAGTTGATATATGTAGATTCTTTGACCTTATTTTTAATATTGCAAAGCCAAGAGTTGACCAATTCTCCGAAACAACAGTTACAATGAACTGCTCCAGAACGCGCTTCAGTTTTCTTTTCAGACAGAACAATTTTTACTCCCATGTAACTTTTTCCATAAATTGACTTGTACTTTGCCTTTCCGTCCGGACGGTAACCGCTTTTATACCGTCCCTCCCACCGTCCGTCCTTGCGCTTATAGATGTTTTCTCCTCTTTTTGCCATTTTTTGTTACCTCTTTCCTGACGTAAAATTTGACGGCTTAAAATATCATTTCTAAGCCGCCGGACAGATAATGTCTGCAAAATCGCCTACATTATCGTACTTTTTCCACAAATTACTTGGTTATTTTTGTTGTTTTTCTTCGTTTTTGTTATTGACAACCTTGTTTTATTGCTGTATAATATAACTATATGTCATTAATTCTATTTTCGCATATTTCTCTGTTTTGCGAAAGACCTTCCGGCAAAAAGGTGATGAAAAAATGATCGATTTATTTGAACACAATCAAAAAGCCTATGATTCGGCAGTACAAATGCTGTCCGAAACAGGCAAAGCTGCGGTCATTCACCCAACGGGAACGGGCAAATCCTTTATCGGCTTCAAACTTTGCGAGGACAACCCGGACAAAAAAGTCCTCTGGCTTTCGCCAAGCGAGTATATTTTTAAAACTCAATGTGAAAATCTGGTAAAAACAGGTGCAGATGTGCCGGAGAACATTACTTTTGCAACGTACAGCAAGTTTTCCATGTATTCCGAGGAAGAAATTGCTGAAATACAGGCTGATATTTGTATTCTTGATGAATTTCATCGCTGCGGAGCAGAGGCCTGGAGCAAGAACATCAGCAGGTTTTTAAGTGAACATTCCGATATTCCTATATTAGGCTTATCCGCAACGGCGATACGTTACCTTGACAATCAGCGCGACATGGCGGAGGAGCTTTTTGACGGCAATATCGCAAGTGAAATGACATTAGGCGAAGCAATTGTCAGGGGGATTCTGAATCCTCCGAAATATATCTGCTCCATTTACAGTTACAGGAAAGACCTTGAACGCTATGAAAGGCGGATCAAGGCGGCGAAAAACAAAGCCGTCCGCGATGCGGCAGAACGTTATCTTGACGCACTGCGCCGTGCTTTGGAAATGGCGGACGGACTGGACATTATCTTTGACAAACATATGACTGACAGAAACGGCAAGTACATTGTTTTCTGCGCCAATAAAGAACATATGGACGAGATGATCTCCCATGTTCCGGAATGGTTCGGAAAGGTGGACAAGTACCCCAAAATTTACTCGGTATATTCCTATGACCCCACTGCTTCAAAATCGTTTGAAGAGTTCAAGAAAGATGATTCCGAGCATTTAAAGCTGTTATTCTGCATTGATGCTTTGAATGAGGGCATACACGTTGACAACATTTCCGGCGTAATTCTGCTTCGTCCCACAGTTTCACCTATCATTTACAAACAGCAGATAGGACGAGCGTTGAGCGCGGGAAAATCCAAAGAGCCGGTCATTTTTGACATTGTAATGAACATTGAAAATCTGTACAGCATTGATTCTGTCAAAGAGGAAATGCGTGTTGCAATGACATATTACCGCTTTTTCGGAGACGGTGAGGAGATAGTCAACGACAAATTTACGGTAATTGACGAACTCCGTGACTGCCGTGAACTGTTTGAAAAATTAAACGACACCCTCACTGCAAGCTGGGATCTGATGTATTCCTATGCGCAAAAATACTATAAGGAATACGGAAATCTTGACGTTCAGCGGCGGTACAAAACCCATGACGGCTATTCTCTCGGAACATGGATATTCACTCAAAGGCGCATTTATAACGGTGAATTGGACGGCGTTCTGAGTGAGGAGAGAATTGAAAAGTTAAATGCTATCGGCATGATCTGGGACAGTTTTGCGGAGCAGTCGTGGAAAAAGAATTATGCCGCTGCAAAAAAATATTTTGAAGAACATGGCGATCTTGACTTGCCGACAAATTATGTTGACGAAAACAATATCAAACTTGGAACATGGATAAACAATCTGCGGACATACCGTAAAAGC
>CANRJZ010000038.1 GCA_947631055.1 uncultured Clostridia bacterium
GGCGAGGCAGGCACATTCTGGCCGCAGAACGCGGAGTACAGCAACACGAGCGAGCTCGTGAAGCTGATCGCCGAGGCGCACGGCAAGCGTGTGCGTTTGGTGAAGGGCTTCGGCTGGGCGCTGAAGCTGCTCAGCCACATGACGCCTGTCGTCAACAAGGCGTTCGGGAGTTTGCGGTATGACATGGGGATGAGCGGATATGCGGCGGAGTATATATGCCTCCCGTTCAAAAAAAGTATTGAGTTATCGGAGAAATAGATGAAGACAATCTGGATCGTAGATCATTATTCATCAGAACCAAAATACGGCGGGATATCAAGGCAGTACGATTTCGCAACAGAGCTCTCGAAGAGAGGATACCGTGTCGTGATCCTTTCGTCCTCGTTTTCTCACTACACCCATTCATACATATCCGATGAAGAGGTACATATAGAGCAGATCGCCGATAACGCACATTATGCATATCTGAAAACACACGCGTATTCATCGAACGGCGGGGTCCACAGGATCCTGAATATGTTTTCATTCTATCGGGCAGTGCTGCACAGCTATAAAAGGATCGCAAGGGAATTCGGAGGACCGGACGTTGTTGAAGGCTGCTCCGTGCATCCGCTTGCCTGGGTCGCGGCGCAGAAAATTGCAAAGCATTACCGCGTTCCGTTTGTTGCCGAGGTCCGGGACCTGTGGCCGGAAATGTGGCTTTTGAACGGGGAAAAGAGCAAGCTCGACCCGATGGTCGTCTTTTTCGGAACGATAGAAAAATGGGCGTATGGGAAAGCAGACAAAATAATCTACTCGATGCTGTACGGAGACAGATATATCTGCGGCAAGCTGGGCTTCCCGAAGGAAAAGGCCGTCCTGATCGGACAGCCGATGGACTGTGTCCGCTACGATAAAAGCGCGGAAGAAAATGCTGGCCTGATACCGGACGAGATCACGTCGTTCATGCGAGATTCCTTTGTATGCGTATTTACCGGATATTACATGGAATACGAAGGCGTCTACGTCATGCTGGAAGCGGCAAAGCTGTGCGAAGAACGCGGTCTGCCGATCAAAATGGTGTTTGTCGGAAGCGGTGCGGAACGGGACGGAATGCTCGCTTACAGGGAGAAAAATTCTCTGGACAACGTATATATCGGCGGCAGGATCAGCAAGGAAGCGATCCCGGCATTGCTCCGGCGCTCGGACATTTGCATGGCCCACTGTGCGAACAAGACACACGAGGAAGCATTCAAATACGGCATTTCAAAAAACAAGGTAAACGAATATATGTATTCAAAAGCATGTGTGATCTACGGCAGGAACGATCCGGATGATCCGGTCGCGAAAAGCGGCGCCGGATACGTTATTCCGCCGTTCGATGCGCACGCCCTGGCGGATACGATCGAAAAGATCTATCGGATGACGCCGGAGGAAAGAAAAGAACACGGTGAATGCGGCGTCAGATATGTTATTGAAAATCACAGAGTGGATATGCTTGCCGACAAGCTTCTGGCAGCATACGGGCTCGGAAGATAAGAAGATGAAAAGTTAAGGAGAAATAAATCAACATGGTCAACGTGATCGGACTCGGCTACATAGGACTTCCCACAGCACTGATGATGGCTTCCCACGGCGTGGAGGTCATAGGCACGGACTACAACAAAAAGCTTGTGGACACGCTCAACGCCGGAAAAACGACATTCAAGGAAAAGGGTCTTGACGAACTGTTCGACGAAGCCGTCAAGTGCGGGATCAAGTTCACGACGGAGTATCAGGTGACGGATACCTACATCATTTCCGTTCCGACACCGTATGACAAATTCAGCAAAAAGGTCGACGCCTGCTACGTTGTGGCGGCTGTCGGGAATGTGCTCGACGTCTGCCCGAAGGGCGCGACTGTCGTCATCGAATCGACCGTTTCGCCCGGAACGATAGACAAATACGTCCGTCCCGCCGTTGAGGCAAAGGGGTTTACGATCGGCCGTGACATCCACCTCGTCCACGCGCCGGAGCGCATCATCCCCGGCAATATGGTCTACGAGCTGCTCCACAACAACCGCACAATAGGCGCGGACGAGCGCGAGGTAGGCGAGGCGGTCAGGAAGATCTATGCCTCGTTCTGCGGCGGCGAGATCGTCGTCACGGACATCCGCACGGCCGAGATGACGAAGGTCGTCGAGAACACGTTCCGCGCGGTCAATATCGCGTTCGCAAACGAGCTCGCAAAAATATGCCGCCACGACAACATGGACGTTTACGAGATCATCAGGATCTGCAATATGCACCCGCGCGTGAATATCCTGCAGCCCGGTCCCGGCGTCGGCGGGCACTGCATCAGCGTCGATCCGTGGTTCCTCGTCGGCGACTATCCGAGCCTCGCAAAGGTGATCGACGAGTCGATGAAAACGAATGACGGCATGCCGGAATTTGTCCTCAACCGCATTTACGAGATCATGAGGGAAAACGGCATGACCGACACGGGCCGCGTCGGGCTTTACGGATTAACATACAAGGAAAATGTTGACGATATGCGCGAATCCCCGACGCTCCAGCTCCTCGAAAGTCAGGCGCGCCATCTGGCGCCGCCGCTCAAGGTATATGACCCGTTCGTCAGCGACGACGTTGTTAAGGATCAGTATCACGATCTCGACGAGTTCCTCGCCGACGTTGACCTGGTCGTCATTATGGTGAAGCACAATGAGATCAGGGAAAATATGGACAAGCTGAAGGAAAAGATCGTGTTCGATACACAGAATGTCTGCACGCTGGAGGGAGCATATCACATATGAACAATCCTTCCACAGCCAAGCGCATTGAAGAAGTTGATATTTTACGCGGATTGGCTGCAGTTCTGATGGTACTTGGTCATTCCTTTATCGAATATCCTATAGATATTTCCGGGAACCCGGTATGTGTTGCAATCGGGCATTTTATATATACCTTTCACATGGAACTTTTTTTCGTGTTGGCGGGTTTTGTTTACCGATGCAAATCATATAAACAGTTTATCGGCAAAAAAATCAAGCGTATCCTTGTCCCCTATCTCCTGTTCGGGAGTGTTTTTGCGATACTTCACGCGTTTGGCGGTGCGGCAATAAACGGACAGGAATCCCTCAATATTGGCCTTTTCAAGCTGATTTTCTCCGGGGGGGGGTACTGGTTCTTATATGTTTCATTCTTAATCTTTCTGATTTTTCCTCTTATAGAAAGAATTTTCACCAGTAACATGCATTTGGTGTGCATTGCTTCTCTGTGTCTTGTAGTAACTCAATTTTTTGATTTGCCGTCGATTTTCGCTATGAGTTCTGTGGCAAAATATTTGCCCTACTTTATCACAGGATACTGTATCGCCAAATGTCAGGGCATAAATTTTTCGGAACAGGCGTCGGCAAGCCGGTTGAAACGCACCTTGATATGGATGATTCCTGCCGTGATATTTTGTGCTCTTGATGCCATTGAAGTGTGCGGAGAATATGAATTTGGTTCTATATGCCACTATATCCGTGCCATGGCAATTATCATGGTTTTGGGCTGCCTTGCACATACCTGTAATGTAGTGTTTCATCAGAACCGTATTTGGAAAGCATTGCATAATCTGCTTGCTGACTGCAGCCTGTATTCGCTGCAGATTTATCTGTTCAATGGTTATCTGATGACGATACTGCGCATCATTATCTGTCAGTTGTTACACATTACGACTCCGTTCGTGATTGTACTGGGCATTTGGCTCGGCGATTTGTTCCTGACACTAATACTGTGTAAATACGTATGCAAAAAAGTACGTTTTTTCTCCGTTTTATGCGGAATGCAATAGAGGTATTTATATGAAAACCGTCATGCTCGTCTTCGGCACGCGTCCCGAAGCGATAAAGATGTGTCCGCTCGTGAATGAACTGAAGCGGCACAGTGAAGTAAATACTGTCGTCTGCGTGACCGGACAGCACCGCCAGATGCTCGATCAGGTTCTCGAAGCGTTCGGCGTCGTACCGGACTATGACCTCTCCATCATGAAGGATAAGCAGACGCTGTTCGACATCACGACGAACATCCTGAACCGCATCAAGGAAGTCCTCGAAGAGGTCAAGCCGGACGTCGTGCTCATCCACGGCGACACCACGACGACTTTCGTGACCGCGCTCGCTTGCTTCTATCTGCAGATCCCGGTAGGACACGTCGAAGCGGGACTGCGCACATACAACATTTACAGTCCGTACCCGGAGGAATTCAACCGTCAGGCGGTCAGCATCATCAGTCAGTATAACTTCGCGCCGACGGAGCTGTCTAAGCAGAATCTTCTCCGCGAGGGCAAGCCGGAAAGCAGCATATTTGTGACCGGCAACACTGCGATCGACGCACTGAAAACGACGGTGCGGGAGGACTATCATCACCCCGAGCTCGACTGGGCGGAGGGCAGTCGGCTGATCCTAATCACTGCGCACCGCCGCGAGAACCTCGGCGAGCCGATGAAGCATATGTTCCGCGCGATCCGCCGCGTGATGGACGAGCACCCCGACGTCAAGGCGATCTATCCGATACATATGAACCCCGTCGTGCGTGAGACCGCGGACGCGATCCTCGGCGACGACGAGCGCATACACATCATTGAGCCGCTTGACGTCCTCGATTTCCACAATTTCATGGCGCGCAGTTATATGATCCTGACCGACAGCGGCGGCATACAGGAGGAAGCGCCGAGCCTCGGCAAGCCGGTCCTCGTCATGCGCGACACGACCGAGCGCCCGGAGGGGATCAAGGCCGGAACGCTCAAGCTTGTCGGCACGGACGAGGAGACGATCTACACGGAATTTCAGCGCCTGCTGACGGATAAGGCAGCGTATGACGCCATGGCAAAGGCGAGCAACCCGTATGGGGACGGTCACGCGTGCGAGAGAATTGCAAAGGTGTTGACAGAGGGATGAATCTACGCAAAATCGGCCTTTATCTGAATACCGTCAGATACTTAAAGCCGAGCCAGATATATTATCGGATCAAAAAAACGCTGAGGATGAACTGTTCCCTTGGCGTGTATCCGAAAAAAATCGAATTGGGTAGCGAGCCTGCGTCTCTTGGCACAATAGACGAACTCGATTTTGATCCGGTCTTCCTTGAAAGATTTCCCGCAGAGGAAACGATGGCGGACAAATTGACGTTCCTGCACGAATCGGAAACTTTTCACCGGAACGCACCGTGGAATTTTCCTAACCGCACGCCGCTGTGGAACTACAATCTTCACTACTTCGAGTACCTGTTCCCGCTTGTAAAAGCGTATACGGACACGGGGGACAGGCGGTATCCCGATAAGATAAAGGCAATTATCGGGGATTGGATCAAAGAGAATCCCCGCGGGACGCGGCCGGGATGGGAGCCGTATCCGACAGCGCTTCGGCTGACGAACTGGCTTTCGATATATACGCATCTGGAATCGGAATTTAAAGCCGACCCGCAATTTCATAAAGAATTGATCCGCTCCGTTTGGGAGCAGTACGACTTCCTCGCACATCACCTTGAAAAAGACCTGCTCGGCAATCACTATTTCGAGGACTTGAAAGCGCTGATCCTGTGCTCGCTCTTCTTCAAAGACGGGAAAATGCTTCGAAAATCGCTTGATGAGTTTCACAGGCAATGCCGTGAGCAGATCTTGCCGGACGGGATGCACTTCGAGCTTAGCCCGATGTATCACAAGCTCATCTTCGAGGATGTGATGCGCGTGGCAGCTGCTCTGCGCGGAGCAGACAGGAAAGACGACGAAATAGAGTCCTGCTTGCAGTCGATGCTCGATGTCGCATATTCGCTCGAAGAAGGCTTGGACAGAATACCGCTGTTCAACGACTGCGGAAACAACGTGACGAAGAGTCTCGACGCGCTCTGTAAAGCGGCGAAAACGCATTTTGACCTGACTCCGAAATATACGGACAAGCTGCCCGACAGCGGGTACTACATTTTCAAGCAGGGCGAATGGAAGCTGATCGTCGACGCGGGGCAGCCGGGACCGACATATCTGCCGGGGCACGCCCACTGTGACGCGATGAGCTTTGAGCTGTTCAAAGCCGGCAAGCCGGTCATCGTCAACTGCGGGACGTATGCGTACCAGTGTGACGAACGCGCATTTTTCAGAAGCACCGCCGCGCACAACGCCGTGCAGATAGACGGCGTTGAGCAGTCGGAATTCTGGGGCGCATTCCGAATGGGGAAAAGAAGCAGAACGGAAGCGAAGGTAGTCGGCGAAGATTTTATTGAAATGGAAATGACCGATCAAGACGGGCAGACAGTGAGACGTAAGATAACTCTCAGTGCTGACCGCCTGCAAATAACAGACGAAAGTGCGGGAAATAGTTTACGAGCGTATGTTCATTTTTCGCCGAAGTGCGGTTTCGGCGATGCGTCGGATGCATGGCCCGTCCTCGGCGATGAATGCAGTCAGAATAAGCAGGATTATGCAGAGGAATATGGAATAAAGAAGGAAGTATTTGTTTTCGAACTATCGGGAGCAGGAAAGATAGAATTTAACTTTGTTTTGGAAAAGCTGATCGTATAAGCCATACTATATAACAAATCGGTACTTGTTTCCGGAGGAAGAGACGGCATTGATCTGGCTGTCAATGAAGTTTTTGTATGGAAAGGCTGCTGTAGATTCGGAGCATTCAAATGCAGAATCAATCAGTTGATATTTTGGTAACCACGGTCGACATTGTCGGGAGGCTGGTTTTCGCATTATATCAATTTTGAAATTGGCAAGTTGTGTCATAGGTCATGTGATCCGAGTTATTGGCGGATAGGTATAACAAGAGTATTTCAGAGAGGTATTTAAAGTGTGCGGATTGTCGGGCAAAACAGCAGTTATTACCGGCACCAACAGAGGAATCGGAAAAGAAGTTTTAAGAGTTTTTGCTGAGAATGGAGCGAATGTTTTCGCCTGTGCAAGAAATCAGAATGCTCAGTTTGAATTCGAGCTCTCGACTATCAGCGAAGAAAACAATGTGAACATATTTCCGATTTATTTTGATCTGTCGGATCCACAGCAGATAAAAACAGCTGTGCAGAAAATCAGAAAAACTGCGCTAACGGTCGACGTCTTGGTAAACGTTGCAGGAATTGTAGAGGAAAGTACAAGCTTCGGTATGACATCGATTGAAAAAATGAAAAAAGTTTTTGATATAAACTTCTTTTCTCTAACACAGCTTACGCAGTATATCTCAAGAATTATGATAAGCCAAAATCACGGAAGCATTGTAAACATATCCTCAATAGCCGCCATTGACGGGACCCCTGCGCAATATGAATATGCGGCA
Organism: uncultured Clostridia bacterium; assembly: GCA_947631055.1. Lineage (GTDB taxonomy): Bacteria > Bacillota > Clostridia > Oscillospirales > Ruminococcaceae > RGIG8773. Next base: position 7,272 of record CANRJZ010000038.1, read on the forward strand.
AGTAAGGCGGCGGTCATTGGCGGAACAAAGAAATTGGCAAGAGAGTTAGCAGATCACAATATCAGAGTCAACGCTGTTGCTCCCGGGATCATTGATACAGATATGGGTGGAAAAATTGATCCCGTTCTGAAAGATGAAATAATTGCAAAGGTTATTATGAAACGTATGGGAACGCCGAGAGAAGTAGCTAATGCATGCGCTTTTTTGTCAAGTGATTTGGCAAGCTATATAACAGGCCAGGTGATCCGTGTTGATGGAGGAATATGAAATGGCGAATGAGGACACCGTAAGACGGTGCGCAGAAGCTTCTGCAAGGATCCGGCGTCGAATTTTGGAAATGACATATGAAACAGGAAATGCGGGAGCGCATATTGGCGGGAGCCTTTCCATGGTAGAGCTGTTGGCTTGCCTTTATGTAGGCTGCATTCGGTTCGATCCTCAAAACCCGTGCTGGGAAGGCCGCGACAGAGTGATCCTCAGCAAAGGACATGCCGCAATGGCGCTTTACCCCGCTATGGCAGAGGCAGGCATTATTAAAACAGAGGAACTTAAAACCTTTAAAAAGGATGGCAGCCGTCTCGGAGGACATCCGTCATTAAACGGTCTTCCGGGTATTGAATTTGCAAGCGGCAGCCTTGGGCAAGGGCTTTCATTAGGTGTAGGTACTTGCCTTGGGCTGCGTCGAAAAGGCAATGCAGAGTCGCGCGTATATGTTTTCCTTGGCGACGGAGAATGCGACGAAGGCTCGGTATGGGAAGCGGCAGCAAGTGCCGCACAATATGATTTGAAAAACCTGGTCGCTGTTATTGACGTAAACGGAATTCAATATGACGGTGACACCAATGAGATCATGAATTTGGCTCCGTTTGAAAGCAAATGGAAAGATTTCGGTTGGGAGGCTGTTTCTATAGACGGTCATGATATAGGCGCGATTCTTGAAGCTTATAACTGCATAGAAGATAAGCCGCTTGCAATACTTGCTCATACAATCAAAGGAAAGGGAATTTCCTTTATGGAAAACAACCGAAAATATCATAATGCCGGTCTTACCAATAAACTTTATGAACAAGCATTGGAAGAATTGGAGGCCGCCAAGTGATTGAATACACAAAAAGAAATATAAGAGCATGGTCGCTTCTCGGCCCCAGCGGGGCACATGGAGCGGCGGCACTCGAGTTAGCAGAAAGAAATCCCGATATACTTATGCTAACAGCCGACCTTTGTTTCTTTTCAGGGTTAGAGAGGTTCAAGGCAGCATATCCGGACAGGCTGTACAATTTCGGAATAGCAGAGCAAAACATGCTCGGAGCTGCTGCCGGATTAGCAAAGGAAGGTTTCATTCCGTTCGCAAATACATATGCAAGCTTCTGCACTTCCAGATGTGCCGATCAGGTAAGGGTCAATATGTCATACATGAAGCTCCCTATCAAGCTGATTGGACTGACAGCGGGATATGCAGCCGGAATTTTGGGTGCGACCCATACGAGCGTTGAGGACATCGCATTTATGCGTGCGTTGCCGAATATCACTGTAATTTCGCCGGCTGATTGTACAGAAATAATAAAGGCGATGCTTGCTGCTTCTGAAACGGATGATCCGACTTATATAAGATTGACCGGCCCGCAGAATACTCCAATTGTATATTCCGATGATTATGACTTTCAAATAGGAAAAGCAGTAACCGTTCGGGAAGGGGAAGACGCTTGCATAATAGCAACCGGTTCTATGGTATATCACGCCATGCAGGCGGCAAAGCTTCTGGAAAGCAATGGCGTTTCCTGTACGGTTCTGAACATGCATACAATTAAGCCGTTAGATATTCAGGCAATAATGGATGCTAACGAAAAGCACAAGCTCCTTGTTACCGCAGAAGAGCACAGCATAATTGGCGGTCTTTACGGAGCGGTTGCGGAAGTGCTCTGCAAGGAAGGAGCGCATAAGCCGGTGCTTCCGTTTGGAATCAATGATGTTTTTGTCCGCCCGGGCAGTTATTCATATCAAATGAAGGAAAGCGGTTTGTACGCCGAACACATAGGGAATATGATTTTGAAAAAAATGATGTTGATTTGAACAGAGCAAAAATATGTTTAATAAAGTGTATGGAGGAAAAACATGACAAACCTTGAAAAGTACAATGACGCATTTATCACAACATTTGAAATAACCGAGGATCAGCTTGCCGGGCTGAAATATCAGGATATACAAGCGTGGGATTCTGTAGGCCATATGAGCTTGATAGCGGCTCTTGAAGATGCATTTGACATCATGTTTGATACCGACGACATCATTGATTTCAGTTCATATGAAAAAGGAAAAGAGATCCTTTCAAAAGAAGAATATGGAGTAAAGTTCTGATGAGTGAAAGCTGGGATCTGGCGAGATTTGCGGATAACATCGCTCTGAAAGACGAAAACGGTCAGTCAGTCTCGTATAGCTGCCTTGTCGAAGAAACAGACAGGATAGCTGAGCGTATCGGACGGCGTTGCTTAGTTTTTTCCCTGTGCAGAAACGAAATAGGCTCAGTCGTCGGATATACGGCATTTATACGTCACAGGATCGCTCCCGTGTTGCTTAACAGCCATCTTGAAGAAGATCTGCTCTATAGTCTTTTGGAAATATATTCACCGAAGTATCTGTGGATTCCCGAAGATATGCAGGAAAGATTTCAGGGGATGGAAGTTGTTTATTCGTCGTATCGCTACTGCCTCTTGAAAACCGGATACAGCAGAGATTATCCGCTTTATGACGAACTGGGACTTTTGCTTACCACATCCGGCTCTACAGGTTCACCCAAATTTGTCCGGCAGTCGTATGAAAATATATTCGACAACGCTCATTCTATCGTTAAATATCTGCATCTTGACGACACGGAGCGACCGATCACAACGCTGCCGATGAATTATACATACGGACTTTCCATAATCAACAGTCACCTGCTTGTCGGTGCGACGATTCTTGTGACCGAGAAAACGCTGATGCAGAAGGAGTTCTGGAGTTTCTTCAAGGATGAGGGGGCTACCTCCTTCGGCGGGGTTCCTTATACTTACGAGATGCTCGATAAGCTCCGCTTTTGCCGCATGAAGCTGCCGTCGCTCAGAACCATGACGCAGGCGGGCGGAAAAATACTTCCGGAGCTTCACGAGAAGTTCGCAAAGTATGCCGAGGAAAACAGCAAGGAATTTGTCGTGATGTACGGCCAGTGCGAAGCTACCGCCAGGATGGGGTATCTTCCTCCTGAAAAAGCGGTGGAGAAAAAAGGTTCAATGGGCATTGCCATCCCAGGCGGGAAATTCAGTCTCATAGACGCAGAAGGAAAGAAGATCACAGAACCGCATACGACAGGGGAGCTTGTATATGAAGGTAAAAACGTAACTCTCGGATATGCCGAGAGAGGGGAGGACCTGATCCTCGGCGATGAGAGACACGGCATACTCGAAACCGGCGATATGGCACAGTTTGACGAAGACGGATATTACTACATAGTGGGCCGAAAAAAACGGTTTTTGAAGATATACGGAAACCGCGTCAATCTCGATGAGATCGACCGGATGATAAAGAGTGAATTCGGAATAGACGCAGCGAGCACCGGTGTCGATGATCATATGTACATCTTTCTGACGAACGGATCGCTGTCCGATCAGGTTCGAGAGTTTGTAATAAGGAAGACAAGGCTCAATCCTGCGGCTTTTCAGGTGAAGGTAATTGATGAGATCCCCAAAAACGACGCCGGCAAGACGCTGTATAAAGAATTGACAAAGTATTATGAGTAGTCCTCAGTTGCTCTGTTTTTCGTATGCCGGCGGAAACGCATCTTTTTTCGATTTATTGGAAAAGGATCTGCCGGAGCTGGAAACAGTTAAGCTCGAATACTCCGGACACGGCACGCGGCACAAAGAACCGCTTTATCAGAACTTTGATGAGCTTGCCGATGATATGTTCCGATTGCTGAAAGAGCAGCATTACGGAGGAAAATATGCGCTTTTCGGATACAGCATGGGAACGATCACACTTGTCGAGGTTTTAAAAAGGATAATCACCGATTCGGGCATGGATAAGCCCTGTCATGTTTTCCTTGCAGCTCATGAACCGCACTCCAAAGCGGAATTGTTCGGCTTTACGGAAGATGAATCGGATGAGTGGGTCCGAAACAGAACAATTAAGTTCGGCGCTGTCCCGAAAACTCTGGTAAATAATCAGAGCTTTTGGAGAATGTATCTTCCGATATATCGCGCTGACTATAGCTTGATCGGTAAGTATAGCTTTGAGGATCTGTCTCTTAAAACGGTCATACCCGCGACTGTATTTTATTCCGAAACAGATACACCACGGACTGAAATGGAACTTTGGAAAAAATATTTTACCGGCGACTGCACGTTTTATGAGTACGAGGGTACACACTTTTTTATTCAGGCGCATCATGCAGAGATGGCAGATGTGATTAGAAAAAATTTACGGGAGGAAAAATAAATGACATTTGATGAAATATTGAATATTTCCCCGTATTCCCTCGGCAGAGCAAAAAAAGAAAAGCTGCTGACAGAGAGGCTCGCAGAGCTTACCCGCCATCATAGGGCAAACTGCCCCGAATATGAAGCAATGCTCAAAAGCATCAGCTTCGATGAAAGCAAAATATCGGATTATTCTGAATTGCCGTTTCTTCCGGTACGCCTGTTCAAGGAATTGGAGCTTCGTTCAGCCGCAAAAGAGGATATCGTCAAAACCATGACTTCCTCCGGAACAACGGGACAGGCTGTCAGCAGAATATATTTGGACAGGGTGACATCGTCAAATCAACAGAAAACCCTTGTCAAAATCGTGTCCTCATTTACAGGGTCAAGCCGTATGCCGATGCTGATTATCGATTGCCCGTCCGTAATAAAAAACAGAGCGATGTTTTCGGCGCGGGGTGCCGGAATACTCGGATTTTCGATGTTCGGCTCGGACAGGCAGTATGCCTTGAACGACGATATGCAGCTTGATATTGAAACCGTCGAAAAATTTCTCGAAAAGCACAGCGGCGAACGGATACTGCTCTTCGGCTTTACGTTCATGATATGGCAGCACTTCTATAGGGAGCTCGTAAAGCTGCGCGACACTATGGGGAAAACGTTTGATCTCTCAAACGGAATACTCATTCACGGAGGCGGCTGGAAAAAGCTCGTCAGCGAAGCGGTGTCACAGGAGCGGTTTAAAGAATGTCTCACCGATGTATGCGGGCTGCATGATGTACATGACTATTACGGAATGGTGGAACAGACCGGAAGCATTTACATGCAGTGCGAATGCGGACATCTTCACGCAAGTGTTTTTTCCGATGTGATAATACGTGATCCGTATGACTTCAGCGTTTTGCCGCAGGGCGAAAAAGGGATCATTCAGGTAGTTTCGACTATACCGGAATCTTATCCCGGGCATTCTCTGCTCACAGAAGACGAAGGAATTCTGCTCGGGGAAGACGATTGCCCTTGCGGACGCCTCGGTAAGTATTTCATGGTTGCGGGAAGATTGCAGAATGCAGAGATCAGGGGGTGCAGTGACACATATGCAGCAAAATTTTGATACAGAGGCGCTGCGGAGCGTCACCTATCTTGTCGGAGATGAGGAAACGCTCGCAAATATGCCCGCTGTCCCCGCAAAAGTCCCTTTTGAGGATGGCATATTGGAGTTTCTCAATGAGGTTTCCAAGTGCCTGATGAAAGACCCGAGAAGCAGGACCTATTCGGATGTAGTGACGTTAGCTTTTTGGCTTAGAAAAGCCTCGACCCTAAAGCTCCGCGAAAGGTTTGAAGCTCATGACGGCAACCGCCGCTTTGGCAGAGGCGTCATCTTCCACATCGCGCCGTCAAACGTTCCCGTCAACTTCGCATACAGCCTCGCGGTGGGACTTCTGACCGGAAATGCAAATATAGTCCGCGTTCCTTCAAAGACTTTTCCGCAGGTCGATATTATAGCAGATTCAATTTCACACGCATTTGAAACGATGTCGAATATGCGGGCATATATCGCGCTGATACGGTATGAGCGGAACAAATCGATAAACGATGTTCTGTCGGGAATGGCTGATACGCGCGTTGTGTGGGGCGGAGATGCCACTATTTCGGAGCTTAGAAAGTCGGAACTTCCGCCGAGAAGTACGGAGATAACATTTGCGGACAGATTTTCCATCGCAGTCATTGACAGCGATACATATCTTTCATCTGATAACAAAGCCGGAGCTGCACAGAGTTTCTATAACGATACATATCTCACCGACCAGAACGCCTGCACAAGTCCGAGACTTGTAGTATGGGTCGGTCAAAATAGAGAAGAGGCAAAGAAGCAGTTTTGGAACGAGCTTAACAAAATCGTTGAGCGCAAGTACACGTTCCAGCTGATCCAGGGCGTCAATAAGCTTACAAGCAGCTATATTGCCGCCGTAAAGATACCCGGTGCAACAACAGAAGAGCACAAGGATAATCTGCTTGTCCGGGTAAATATTCCGACTATCACTGACGATCTTATGGATCTGAAGGATAACAGCGGCTATTTCTTTGAATACGACTGCGACGACATTCTCACGCTGCGCCCGCTGTGCAATGACAAGCGCTGCCAGACGGTCGCACTGCTCGGAGATCTCGCGATCCTCCAGCCGCTTCTTGACTCCGCGCCGAAGGGCATTGACAGGATTGTCCCGATTGGCAAAACGATGGATTTTGATCTTCTTTGGGATGGATATGACCTTGCGGAGAGTCTGACGAGAGTTGTCGTTACGGGATAGAGCATGAACAGAAAATATTCAGTCGGCAGCCGCAAGGCTGCGATCATTGGCGCAGGATATGTCGGCTCATCTATTGCTTTTGCGCTGACAATGAGAGACATAGCGCGTGAAATAGTTTTGATCGATGTCAACAGCGAAAAGACAGACGGAGAGGCAAAGGACATACGGCACGGGATTCCCGCGCTGGGGACTGCGGATCTGTATGCGGGCGACTATTCCGACTGCGCGGATTGCGACCTGATAATTATCGCCGCAGGCAGGGGACGCAGGGAAGGTGAATCGCGGATCGACCTCATGGAAGAGAATGTGAAAATCATGAGGTCGGTCATCTCCGAAATTCAAAAATATTACACACGGGGAGTCATTTTAATCGTCTCCAATCCTGTCGACATACTGACATATAAGGTATCGGAGTGGATGGGGCTGCCTGACGGAACGGTGTTCGGCTCCGGAACGATTTTGGACAGTTCCCGATTTGTGAGGATAATTGCGGATCATGTCGGTTTGAATACAGGCGTTGTAAACGGCTATATCGTCGGTGAACATGGTGACGGGCAGGTGCCTGTATGGAGCCATACGACGATCGGCGGGATCCCTATCGCCGAGTATTGCGACG
>CANRJZ010000039.1 GCA_947631055.1 uncultured Clostridia bacterium
TACAGTTGAAGAGAGAGAAGCTGCTCTTGCTAAGATCGAACCTATGCAGCAGGCTGACTTTGAGGCTCTTTATGAAGCTCTCGAAGGCAACCCTGTTACTATCCGTTTCCTCGATCCTCCTCTCCACGAATTCGTTCCTACAGAGGAAGCTGACATCGAAGCCCTTGCAAAGGCTCAGGGCAAGTCCGTTGAGACTATCAAGGCTATAATCGATTCTCTCCACGAGTTCAACCCGATGATGGGTCACAGAGGCTGCCGCCTTGCGGTAACATATCCTGAGATCGCAAAGATGCAGACAAGAGCCGTTATAAAGGCTGCTATAAACGTTAAGAAAAATCACCCCGACTGGACCGTTGAGCCTGAGATCATGATCCCGCTGGTAGGCGAAGTCAAGGAGCTTAAATACGTTAAGAACGTAGTCGTTGAAACTGCCGATGAAGTTATCAAGGCAGCAGGCTCCGACCTCAAGTATGAAGTTGGTACGATGATCGAGATCCCTCGTGCTGCTCTTACGGCTGATGATATCGCTAAGGAAGCTGACTTCTTCTGCTTCGGTACGAATGACCTTACACAGATGACCTTCGGCTTCTCCCGTGACGACGCAGGCAAGTTCCTCGGCGCATACTATGACGCTAAGATCTTTGAGAACGATCCGTTTGCAAAACTGGATCAGACCGGCGTCGGCAAGCTTATGGAAATGGCTATCAAGCTTGGCAAGCCCGTTAATCCGAAGCTCCACTGCGGTATCTGCGGCGAGCACGGCGGCGATCCCACATCTGTTGAGTTCTGCCACAGGATCGGACTGGATTATGTATCCTGCTCACCGTTCCGTGTGCCTATCGCACGTCTTGCTGCTGCACAGGCTGCAATTAAAGACAACGCATAATAAACCAATAAACAGAACAAGCTCCCTCGGTATTACCGAGGGAGCTTTTAGTTTTTCTGTTCCCCGCCCAAAAAATATTAATCAACTATGTTTTTTTTTTTTGTAAAAATGAATTGTCAACTCGGGCCAAAAAAGTGTATTAATTTCGTATACGTATGTTGTTTAAAACGCCTAATTTTATGCAGATTTTTAAAAAACAATTGACATTTCCCACAAATAAGAATATAATTATGATGTATCTCTATATATATTTTTTATTAACAAAATAAAACAAGCCTTGCGCTTACGAAAATAATTAAAACGAAGGGAAAATGTCTTATGAAAACAACATTCAAACGCTTTGTGTCATTTACATTGAGCTTTGCATTTTTATTCTTGATGCTGGGAGATATGTCGTTTCAAATGAACGTAGAGGCTGACCCGTTCGATAATTATTTAATGCATATTATTGTAAATCATTGGCATGTTGGTTCAGAAGAACCCGAAACGGAAGGAACTACGGTAAATTTAGATGACACAACGAACGGTAGAAAGCCCGAAGATTATAAGCCTAAACCTCGTGAAAACGAAACGTTTGCCGGATTTGCCGTATCCGCAGGATATGAAGCCGTAGAACTCGATAACGGTCACCAAACGGACACGGGCGAATGGGACAGACAACCATGTGCAACAGTAGATATAAAAAAAGCACCATATGTTCCTCTTGTAAAGATACATATATTTTACAGTGAAGTACAGGTCCCTAAAGTCGGCGAAAACCTTGAGACCGGTACGACCTTAAATAAGTATCCTCAGTTCAAAGACGAAGAAATAGATACTGTTACAAAGGATATGGTCAGAAAAGCCGTTAAGGACGATATAGGCAATTCGGGCAAAACCGATGCAGAAATAATAGATGATTTGGTTAATGAACTATGGAATACGTTCGGTTCAGACACCGAAAAGATATACGATACATCTACCGGTCTGCATACAGACAAGACCGCAGCGCCCGTATATTCCGGCTTAGGCACTACCGGTAAGGACAACGAAGATGACGGTACAAGAACATTTGATATAAACCTTGAAGCGTGGTATGCCGACATTGATATGGCAGATATCGGGCTTGTTATCGACGCGTCCGGAAGTATGGCGTTTGTTTCCGACAATGTTACGCCGATAACGGCAGCTAAACTCGATGCACAACTCGGTGATAATTTTGCTTGGGACGCAGACACTCACTCTGTAACTATTGGCGATGATACATTTGCAGCAAACCAGTACATACCGCAGAAATATGTTGACAAATTTCTTGACTCAAAACTTACCGACAGCACACAGCTTGGCTACAGCGACTATTCATATTATATATTTGATAAGCGCAACATGCAGAGTGAGTTTGTTCCGCTTGGATATTGGAACGGTAATAAAAAAGAAGGCTCAACAGAAAAAGTAGATCTTGTTCCTCAAAAGAAAGATTTGCTTGGTTATTGGACATTTGATGATATTAATCCTGATAACCCTGCGCAATTTGTTAATAAAGTAACAAACGGTGCAACAATTAATTATAATTGTGAATCGGATAGTAACGCTGGAACTAAAAATACATTAGCGGCATCTGGGCAGGAAAGCGGAGCACATAATCAAGGATTTGCATTAACTAAATGGCTTAATAAATTAAAAGGAAGTAAATCGGTATTACTTGATGTTAAACCAAGCACATATAATTTCACGATCTCGTTTGCAATTAAAAATAATGGTGGCGGTGATAACAAAAAGCAGCCAATAATTTATATTGGAAATAAAACAGAAACTGCACCAGGGGAAGAACAGTTTTATAAAATATGCGACACTGCATTAAGCGAACTTAAGAGCAAAAAAACTCTAAGTAGCGACGAAGATAACAGATTGAAAAAATATAAACCAACTGATGGTTGGTTATTATATCAACTTGGTAATCAAGATTATTTAAGATTAGCAACAAAAAATAAAGATGCAAAAATCAAAAATAGTTCATCAAATAATTTGGACAAAAATTTTGATTATTTAACTTTTGTTTTTACATATGATGAAAAATCAGAAACGGGTGCTATTTCAGGTTATATTAATGGTGAGAAATCAATTGATTTATCCAGTTCTTCGTCGTTGGATAAAAACGATATGTGGGATAAAGCAAATCTTACAAACGGTAATTTGGGTATACTTTTGGGTGGTTTTTGGGAGAGCGAAGATACATTTAAATACGATGATATAGTTCTTGATGACCTTTTTGTTTTTAATACAGCTCTCAGCAGCGATGAAGTTTCACAATTGTATAATTATAGAAACGAAATTGCCGCAGATTTGGATGCAAAAGGCGTGGTTGAAGTCAATGACCCCATTGCACTGTCCGAGCACGGTCATGCTATGGGCATATACGATGCGGAAGTAGAAACACTGAACAAAGATCAAAGAGCCGGCTGGTATTATGTAAACTCCGGTTCCGGTTGGGACGATCAGTATGTTAAAGAGGGTCTTGAATCTGCAAAGGAATTAAAACACCTTTACGGCGACGCTGTAGTAAAAAATGAAATAAGTGTAGAATCGGGCACGTTCCCTGCAAGTATCTATGCTGAAGTAAGTGCAGCTGCAGAAAACGGCAACACAGAAAAATATGTTTATACAGGTTCAGCAGATTTTACAAGTCCGACAGGCGGCGAGGGATATGACGCTGAAACCCCAAAACCCGAAAAGGGCGACAAAACCCCGGTAGAAGATCCAATAACCGACCCCGCGATCACGGTTGATCCGAAATATCCAAGAGACGGCGCCTCAGTAGGCAGCACTTGGACATCTCCATGTGTGTTCTATTTTGACGAAGGCGGATATCTGCGCTGCCTGTACAGCACAAAATCTGCTAAAGAAAGCAACGAATATACGGCGGGCGTTTCCTTTGTTTATTACAAACCGGACGACGTAAGAATAAAGCAGGAAGAACTACAGTACGCTCTGGGCGAGTTTGCTGCCGCTCTGCATGAGGACTCCCCCGAGAGCCGCATGGCTGCCGTAAGATTTAATACCAACAAGATACCGGACTCAGCACTTGACAATCTTGTAATGCTTGACTGGACCAATGATCCTAACGAGATCTCCGAAATGATGAGCCTTATGCGCGGTACACATGGTACTATAAAAGGTGATAAGTCCGAGCCGAAGAACACTGACACTTCCGGTATAGAACAGTATAACTACGGCATGACCGGAGGTACTTATACCTATTACGGATTTAAAGCGTTTAATGACAAACTTAAAGAACGTGCGGACACAACAAGAGATGAAACGTTGGGAGAAGATGTAAAACCTAAAAAATATCTTATCCTTTTTACCGACGGTCAGGATAATAATATTCAGGGTATGAAAGACGTAGATTATAAAGGCGCTGATTACTCCGGTTCTGATGACAAACCGACAAAGATAAAGGACACAATAGAAGCAGCAAATGAGTTAAAAAAGCCGGAAAGCGGCGGTTATACGATATTTACCGTAATACTTAATTCCGGTAAAAAGACGCTTACTCCTACTCTTCAAAAGTATGTTGCTGATATTTCGGGCGATTCGGCTACGCTTGAGGATTCAAAAAGTGAGGGTACAAAACCGACATATGCCGAGCTTTCAACGAAAGAAAACAAATATAATATGCGTTATATCTATCAGGTTGACGACCCTCAGGATCTGGTCAATGTATTTGTAAATGATGTACTTGACAATATTTCCGACAGTCTGATAGATTATACCGTTCAGGACTATATCGACCCGAGATTCGATATAATAGACGTAAATGGTAATAGAATCGTTCTTGGCAAAGGCGGAAACATAACCGTTCAGACTACTGATACCGATCCGAAAACAGGCAAGCCGATAGAGAATACTTGGGAAGAGTATACGAGCAAGTCGGGTATTAAACTTGATGACCCTGAGGACGCTGACGGTTTCAAGGGATATATCAGAACAATGGACGGCAATACGGCAGGACTGTTCTATGATACCGCAAAGGATATGTATTTCCTGCGCTGGGATAATACCGATATCCCTGCCTGCGCAACAGGCACAAGCAGCCTTAACGTATGGAGCAGGACTATCCGCGTGACCGCCAAGGAAGACTTTATCGGCGGCAACGGAATACTCACAAACGGTAATGCTGAAAACGAAAACTGGGTATATGCCGCAGAATATACAGCTGACAAGTCTTCCGGTACGGATCATGCCAATGATAAAAAAGCGCCGGGCGCAACGCCTGAGGCGGAAGTTTCCAAAGGCTTCCCAAGAACGGTTGTAAACGTGCGCGAGCTTTTGCCTAAGGTAAAGGGCGGAAATGACGTGATCTACCTTGGCGAAACTATAGATCCGCATGATGTTGCCGAGGAGATACTCAAGAGTATCAAGTACGATGAATACACAAATAATGAATACTGGCAGTATCTTGCAAGGTATTATATAAACGATCCGCTTGAAAAGATCGACACCACATACAGCGACTTTGATACGGCATTCCCTGCCGCTATTGATGATATCCTTGAAGATGAAGATCTGTCTATAACTCTGCCTTATATTTATCTGTCGAATACCGGCATACCGGAAGTAACGCCGAACACCACCGGTACAGATGATCATAAGAAGGACATTATAGGCTTTATCAAGTATGCTCTTGTACAGAATGAGCCGGAAGGCGAAACGCTCCATGAGTTCACAACGCATGATGACGAGCAAAGAAAATATGCCCTGACTGTAACATATTATCCGTTAAGTGTTGACGGAACACCCGGCGCTGACCCCGCCGCCGGAAAAGTCCCCGGCGCATGGACAGTGGCTAAAGACGGCGAGATTGTTCCTCCTGCACTTGATAAGGAGACAGATCTGGCAGATCTGGACGCATATGATCAGAACAGAGAAACTTACCTTAACGGCAGCAAAGGGGCAGCCACAGGCACACTTATTACAGAAAAAACAGCAGAAGGCGCGGCTGTTTACGATTGGGATAAGGACTACAAGCCCGCTGCCGGCGCGGAACAAAAGGCTATTTCCAGAAAAGGCGAGTATATTATTGACATCGTCAGGGGCGAAGTAGTATTCGGAGTTGAGATAAGCAAGGAAGATTATACTGACCTGCGCAAATATTTCAACCCCGAGGGCAAAGATGATCTTAATGTGACGTATTCGGCAAAACTGGTGCGTGATTACGGCGAAGGCGATCCGAAGCCCGTCGGTACTTATACCGTTACAATTCCTATAAAGAAAGATTGGGATAAATTTGCCGTTGAAGATGAATTAAAGACCGTTAAAGACGATGTTGTAACGATCTATAAACGCGTTGTACTTGATGATACTCAGTTTGATAAAGATTCCACAGAAGAAAATATTTTCAAGACGGATCTTCCGATAGGAACTTATTCTATTGAAGAAGTTAAGGAGGAGTTTGACTTAGGCGGTGAGACAATTGAGCCTACTGACAAAGCCGGACTGCCTGTTGAATTTGAAGGCATTACATTACATCAAGTTAAAGCGGGAGAAGAAGATCTGTTTGAACTTCTTGGCGAGGGAAACACCACCAAGACAACGGAACAGCTTGACAACGAAGCGAAAGATAGCCTGAAAAAATCATCTTCACCTGTCAAAGCCGATCTTGATCCTACCATAACGGCGGAAGATATTGCCGCGCTGATAGATAGTAACAAAGCGCAGCTTGGCGATGTTGATCCTGAGCCGGCAGCACCGGAATATTATACGGACTACCGTCTTGCACGCGGAACAACAAAACTTATTTTTGATACTTCCGATATCAGCATTACCAAAGAGGTAGTAAGCAGTGACAGCAGAGATATCAAAACTACTGACGAAGAATTTACATTTATTTTGACTCCTTATGTAGGGGAAAGTCCCGAAGAAGGAAAGTCTGTGACCTTGGGCACTGATGATGTGGTAATAGACGGCGAGGCTGTTACAAAAGCTCAGTTCTATCCTTCCACAGACTCAGACGGCTCTTACGTTCTGAAACTTAAACAGGGCGAAACGGCAACAATAACGCTCCCTAAGGGCGCAAAGTGCGATGTTACCGAGGAAACTGCCGCCGGTTATACGGCTTATACAGATTATGTCGCTAAGACCGAATTGTTACCTGACGGCAAAACTGTTAATACCGGCGAAACACTGACAGTTACAAACGAAAAGCAGGTCAAGTCGATCTCCATTTCCAAGACGGTCACCGTAAACGGCGGCAAAACTCCTCTTGAAACAGCGGATAACGATGCTCTCTTTGAATTTAAAATTACACTGTCAAGTGGTACAAGCGGCGCTGACGTAAATGGAAGTTATGATGCATTTATCGGCGGCAAAGAAGCTATACCGAGTACTGCAAATGTGCAGCTTACCTTTGAAGAAGGTAAACTTACAAATGTTAAACCCATAGATCCGGATCCCGGATCTGAATATGCCGATAGAAACGGAACGGCGCTCAAGCTCAAACATGACGAAAAAATAACCATTTTCGGCATACCGGAAGGCGCTGAAGTAGAAGAAGTTAAAGAAACCGATAATGGTTACACACCGTTATACACACCTAATGCAACGTCCGACGAAATCGAAGTTACAAATAACAGAAATACTGTTGATCTGACGATATCCAAGACAGTTAAAAACGTCAACGGCGAAGCTCCGACGTCTACTGAAAAGGACAAAGAATTTAAATTTATTCTGGTTCTCGACAAAGGAACAGCAGCTGTTGATCCCAGAGGTAAGTCGTATACCGGTAAGCTTAATTCCGAAGAAGACTCTATAGAAGTCACTATAGATGTAGATAATGACGGATATGTAACCGTTCAAGGCGATGAAAGCGCAGCTAAAAAATGTATTACCTTGAAACACGACGATATCCTGACTATCAACGGACTGCCGGAAAATGTAAAGTTTGATGTATCTGAAGACACGGGATCGGCTGTCGGATATACGCCAAGCGTTACACTGAACGGAGATCCGCAGTCTGGATCCACCATCAATGACGTTCTTCTTACCGCTGACGCAAACGATGTAAAATTTACAAATACAGCCGGCGTCGGTTCTATTGTAATATCCAAGGTCATCAAATTGCCTGCCGGATATACCAATGCGACGGACGATGTTAATCAATTTGATATCAATGTAACTCTCACCGACAGTGACAAAGATCCTCTGTCCGGTCCGTACAAATACATTATCTATGATAAGAATGATGATCCTGTAAAGAAAGAAGACGGCAGCAGCGATAGGGAGCTTGCTCTTGATGAAGGAGTGGGACATATCCCGCTCAGAAACGGTGAAAGAGCAGTTATTTCCGATCTGCCTGTCGGAGCGATATGCACTGTTTCCGAAACTGCGGAGGGATATGAATTTTCTGCTGAATATCCATATCCTGACGAAGGAAATGCTGTAGTTGCAGCAGGCGCTGCTAAGGAGATCGTCGTTACTAACTTTATGAAGGTCGGTGAGCTTAATATCACCAAGACGATATCTCCTGCATCGAGCACGAATATTTTCGATAATAGTATCGGATTTAAATTTACGGTCAAGCTTGAAAAGGGTGGAGCTCCTCTTACCGGGTCGTATCCTGTCACCATTGACAGCGGAACACCGACAGAATACTCACTTAATGCTGACGGCGAAATGGAACTTGAGATTAAAAATGATCAGTCCGCCGTTATTAAAGGCCTGCCGGAAGGAACGATTTATGATATCAAGGAGAAGAAAATTGCCGGATATACGCTTGATGAAACTTTCACGAGCGGAGCAAGCGGCACAATAAGTGAGAAGGTCGGCGATCACTATTCTGCCTCGGCGTCCATAGTAAACAAAAAGGAAACGGCAGATGTATCCATAACCAAAGTCGTTTACGAAGGCGGAAAAGAGGCAACAGAAAATACTGACGAATTTACTGTTGAATTGACGGCTTACATTGAGTTAGATAGGATAAAAGGTCTCAGCGATGGTGATTTACCGATAACCGGAAACTTCAGCGAATATGAGTTTGATAATGGTAAAACAACAATTACCATAACCAATGGCAAAACAGTGAAAATAGAAGGTTTGCCCAAAGGCGTAACATGTGAAGTCGTCGAAAGTTATGCTGCCGGCTACACACCGGACTATACATATGAGACGAATAGTGACGGAAGTCAGAAAATAACAATAAAGAACACCAAGAAGACCGGAAGCCTGAGCATAAGCAAGGTAATGGAAATTCCGACGGAACAGAATCGTTCAAGATAAACGTTGGATTGAGCGATACGACAGGAGTTACGTTTGAAAACGGCGATCCCTTTGACGGTTCTGTAACGCTCAGCCCCGGAGAAACGGCGAAACTCATAAATATCCCATATGGAACGACATACACCGTTGCCGAGGACGAAAGCTACTTGGCAGAATACACGGCAGCGTACAGCGATAATTATGAGGGAACAATAGACAAAGATCACATTGACGTTGAAGTAACCGTTACCAACACCAAGAAGACCGGAACTCTGAGCATAAGCAAGGTAATGGAAGATTCCGACGGAACAGAATCGTTCAAGATAAACGTTGAATTGAGCGATACGACAGGAGTTACATTTGCCGACGGCACTGAATTTGACGGCTCTGTAACGCTCAGCCCCGGAGAAACGGCGAAACTCATAAATATCCCGTACGGAACGACATATATCGTTGCCGAGGACGAAAGCTACTTGGCAGAATACACGGCAGCGTACAGCGATAATTATGAGGGAACAATAGACAAAGATCACATTGACGTTGAAGTAACCGTTACCAACACCAAGAAGACCGGAACTCTGAGCATAAGCAAGGTAATGGAAGATTCCGACGGAACAGAATCGTTCAAGATAAACGTTGAATTGAGCGATACGACAGGAGTTACATTTGCCGACGGCACTGAATTTGACGGCTCTGTAACGCTCAGCCCCGGAGAAACGGCGAAACTCATAAATATCCCGTACGGAACGACATATATCGTTACCGAGGACGAAAGCTATTTGACGGAGTACACGGCAGCGTACATTAATAATGAGGGAACAATAGACGAAGACCACATTGACGTTGAAGTAACCGTTACCAACACCAAGAACGCTGTTCCTCCGCAGCCGGAATACGGAACTCTGAGCATAAGCAAGGTAATGGAAAATTCCGACGGAACAGAATCGTTCAAGATAAACGTTGGATTGAGCGATATGACAGGAGTTACATTTGCCGACGGCACTGAATTTGACGGCTATGTAATGCTCAGCCCCGGAGAAACGGCGAAACTCATAAATATCCCGTATGGAACGGAATACACCGTTACCGAGGACGAAAGCTATTTGACGGAGTACACGGCAGCGTACAGCAATAATATGGGAACAATAGACGAAGATCACATTGACGTTGCAGTAATTGTTACCAACACCAAGAATGCTGTTCCTCCGCAGCCGGAATACGGAAGCCTGACTCTTACAAAGTCCGTAAATGTTGTCAGCGGAACGGCGAACAGTGAAGACGAATTTACCTTCATGATAAAGCTGGATTATCCTGACGGAAATTCCGTGACCGAAACGGTAACTCTCAAAAACGGAGAAAGCTATTCAATAAATGATCTGCCTGAAGGAACGAAATATACCATTACCGAAACGATAATGCCGACAGGCTACACGCCGGCTCAGCCTTTGATAAACGGAACTATCGGCACAGGAAGCAACTCGAAAGTATTTGTGAACAACTTCGGAGGAGGAACTGTAATTCCTGACCCGCCGCACCCCGAAACATACGGAGATGTGGGTATCAGCAAAAAGGTAGTGGACGTAAACGGAAATGATATCAGCGGAGAGATAACCGACAGCTTTGAATTCATCATTGAGATATCAAGGGACGGTGGCGACAAAGAGTCCGGAAGCTTTGAATATCAAGGTTCAGCCGGTTCTTCCGGAAGCGTTGAAAGCGGAGGAACGATAAAGATCAAAGCCGGCGAGACGGTAACGCTGAAGCATATCCCAAGCGGAGATACGATCAGTGTAAGGGAAATAGTTCCCGAAAATTATTCCGTAAACGGCACGGCGATAATGTCAAGAGGCGTCCTTAACGAGCAGGAAAACAAGATAGAATATGTAAATATTTATGATCCTGCTCCCGATGACCCCGACGATCCGGGCAACCCTGGAAATCCGGGCAATCCGGGCAATCCGAGCAACCCCGGAAATCCGGGCAATCCGGGCAATCCGGGCAACCCCGAAGATCCGGGACAGCCCGATGTTCCCAACGATCCGGATCAGCCGAATTATCCGCCGGACGATTCCGCCGATTCGGACGCATCAACAAATTCCGAAGAGGAAGAACTTCCCGATGCGGAGAGAACTCCCGATGCAGAAGAAGCCAAAGTTTCTGATGAAGATACGGCTCCCGAAAGCGACGGCGACGGCTCCGACGCACCGGATGTCCAGAACAATCCTAAGACCGGAGATTCTCTTACCGCAATAATGCTTGCTCTGGCAGCTTCGGCTGCAGCGGCGATCTGCGCAAGGAAGAGAAAGTAAGACATTCTTATATCTGCAAAAAATAAAACTCTCCCCGAAGTATAACGCTTCGGGGAGAGTTTGTTTATATCGGAACAAAAATATGAGCGGCAGACTATCCGCCGCTCATAAAATATCATTGTTGTGCGCCGCCGCAGTTATATGACCTCTTTAAGTATCAGATAAGCAACGGTCGTAAGCGATTTTGCTTCTACAAAATTGTAGTCTATTATATAATTGCCTTCTTCAAGCATACGCTTTATTTCGGATACACGTTCAAATCCGGCAAGAGCTTCCTGCATATTGGGAATGACAAAATATGCTTTTTGTATGATATGCCGCACTTCCGTGCGTATCCCGTGCGGTATCGGCACTGCATTCGGATCTATGGCAAAGTCTGCGCTTTCAAGATCATCCTGCTTGTATCCATTGTCTTCGGCAAAGCGTTTTGCAATATCTTCCGCAGCCTGTCTGCCGAAAACCAGCGCTTCCAGCAGAGAGTTTGACGCAAGGCGGTTATTGCCGTGAACGCCGGTGTGGGAACATTCTCCTACCGCATAAAGACCGTCTACTGACGACATAGCCGAGGTATTTACGTTTATTCCGCCCATAAGATAATGCTGGCACGGATATATGGGTATCATATCCTTGGTCATGTCTATTCCCTGACTGAGAAGATATTTGTATATCATAGGAAATCTGTTTTTAAGGAATTCCGGATCCTTATGCGTAATGTCAAGGTAAAATTCGTCCGAATCAAGCTTTCTGCCCTCACTGATTATGGCGTGCGAAACTACGTCGCGCGGAGCAAGTTCAAGACGTTCGTCGTAATTCTGCATAAAGCGTTCTTTGTTGCAGTTTTTCAGATAAGCTCCTTCACCGCGAACGGCTTCGGAAATAAGGAAACATTCCCGTGTATGTTTGTTGTTGAACGCCGTCGGGTGGAACTGGATAAGCGAAAGATTTTTTATATTTGCGCCCATTTCATAAGCAAAAGTTATTCCGTCGCCTGTGGCTATGGCGGAATTTGTGGTATAATCATATACTCTGCCTATGCCGCCTGTTGCAAGGACAAAATATCTGCTGTTAAAGGTGCAGTGTTCTCCCTCGTAAAGAACGTCCGAGGAAAATCCGGTAGAAGTTTTTTTCAATCTGCAAAGCAGGGCATTTTCGAGGATATCGGTATTGGGGCGTTTTTTGAGCGCCTCCTGAAGTTTGGTGGTGATCTCAAATCCCGTGGAGTCCTTATGGTGGAAGATACGTCTGCGGGAATGTCCTCCCTCAAGAGTTCTGTGGAGCTCGCCGTGCTCGTCCCTGTCAAAATCCACGCCAAGTTTCAGGATAGTTTCTATCTCGTGAGCGGCCTCGTTCACAAGTATTTTGAGGCTGTCGGGATTGTTCTTGAAGCCTCCGGCGATAAGAGTATCCTGAGTGTGCATGCTTACGCTGTCGTCCTTAGGCTGATATACCGCAGCTATCCCGCCCTGCGCAAGAGCCGAATTGCAGAGTATAAGATCGCGCTTTGTGATAACAAGGACTTTAAGATCATCGGGGAGATTTATGGCGGTATAGATCCCGCCGGCGCCTGTTCCGGCAATTATAACATCATAGTTTCTTGTCATTTTGTAATTCCTTCTTTTTAAACATTATGCAAAAATTCAAAGGCAATGCCATGAATATACATTCATAACATTGCCCTTATTGTACCACATTTTTCCGAACAAGTCAAGCAAAATAAGCCTGTCCGGTGACCACTCTGTCATTTCCTGCAAGATCTTTATGGACGGCAACATTTTTATAGCCGCTTTTTTCGAGGATCTCCGCAACGGCTTTTCCTTGTTCAAAGCCTATTTCAAAGGCGATGAGTCCGCCGTCTTTGAGTATTTCTTTCCACAGGACGGAAATTATCCTGTAGAATTTAAGCCCGTCCGCGCCTCCGTTAAGGGCGATCTCAGGCTCGTGCTTCACTTCTCTTGAAAGTTCGGTCATTTCCTTATCGGTAAGATAGGGAGGATTTGATACGACAGCATCTATCCTGCGGAATTCGCCGGGATCGTCCGGATCGGCAAAGTTTTCAAGTATCCGTCCGTCGCAGATGTCGCCTTTGATGATCTTCACGTCCGCTTCGTTATGACGGATATTTTTTACAAGATATGGCATTGCGTCTGAGGAAAGCTCTACGGCGTGTACGGAAGCTTCCGGCAGTTCTTTTTTCAGCGTGACGGCAATACAGCCGCTGCCGCTGCAAAGATCGCATATTTCGGGGTAACGGTTATTTTGTCCGGCAAAATGCTCAATTACCTTTTCAACCAGTATTTCCGTATCGGGTCGGGGGATAAGCACGCCTTCGCCCACAAAGAACGTCCTGCCGAAAAATTCCCATTTTCCAAGGATATATTGCAGAGGAATGCCCATACAGCGTTTTTCGGCGGCAGCCATAAGCCTGTCCGCGTCAGGTTCCGGAACTTCATTGCCGCCGTGAAGGAGCAGAGTCACCTTGTCCGCATCGAGGATATCTTCAAAAAGGCAGCCGGTGTCGAAGCGGTGATCTTCCACGCCCGCAGCGGCAAGCATATTTTCGGTAAGTTCGTAAAGTTCTTTTAAGATCAATGTTCAGACGTCCTTTCAGAAAGAAATTATCCCAAGATGTTCAAGAAGGATCTTCGTGCCGATAAGTATAAGAATGATACCGCCTGCAATTTCCGCTTTGTTTTTGTACTTTGCTCCGAAGCGGTTGCCGATGATCACACCGCCGAGGGAAAGCGCAAAAGTCGTTACGCCGATGATGAGGATAGCAAAGAAAATGCTCACTTCAAGGAATGCGAAAGTTATCCCCACCGCAAGGGCGTCAATGCTTGTCGCTATCGCAAGCATAAAAAGTTCGCCTATTTTCAGTGAATATTCCTTTTCTTCGTCATCGTCCTTTTCGTGCAGGGCGTCGAGGATCATTTTCCCTCCGATAAAAAGCAGCAGGACAAAGGCTATCCAGTGATCGAAGGATTCGATATACTTTGAAAACCCCGAACCGAGCAAATAGCCGATAAGGGGCATAAGCGCCTGAAAACCGCCGAAGAACAGAGCGATGATATAAGC
>CANRJZ010000040.1 GCA_947631055.1 uncultured Clostridia bacterium
TTTGAAGCGGCGTCATAAACAGCCTGCAAATCGGCTTCGGAAATTTTGCTGCCGTCCTCGGCGCTGTATTTTACAATATAGTAATGCTCGTCGGATTCACCTGTTGTTTCGTCCCAACGGTATGTTTGTTCCAGTGACATCAGATCGCCGCTGTTCAAAACTATCATATTTGAAATATTGCGGCTTTCATTCGTACTATTATCGCTGGAGGAAATGACCGTTTCCTTGATAAGATTTCCTTCCATATCAACGACCTGCATTTTAGTCTCGCTGTGCCATACCGTTTCGACCGGAACTGTATCATCCGTTAAAATTTCTTCAGTCGCAGCAGGAGTTCCGTCCGAAGAAGAACCTGCCGTATTATCTGCCGGTTCTTCCCATTGATTTTCGCCGATGATAAAGAGCTTTTCATTGCCGTAAAGCACCTTCTGCCTGTAGGTCATACCCTCCGGGAGCTCTATTATCTGTGAAGAGTAGACGTGTTCCTTTGAAGCGATTACGTCACCCTTTTTGCCGCAGGAAGAAAATCCCACAGCCAGTGCCGCAGCCATGACCGCGGCAGTTATTCTCGATGCTGTTTTATTCATCTTGATAACCTTCCTTTCCTAATTTAAAAGTATATATCAATACCGGCATATTGTCAATACAACACGCCTAAATTTATTGACAGGCTTACCATATATTCTCTGCAAAGTAATTTGAAGCGCGGTTCTGTATTATCTCCGAAACATCTTCAGCAGATTTCTGCCCCGAAAAATATGCAGCCGCTTCTTCTCTCACAATGTCGTAAACATAACTGTTATAGCTTCGGCTCTCCGTCAGAGACTTTATAAATTCCATTACTCTTGCATTGTCCTCGTCTGTGTTTGGTTCGGCAGCGGGTCTGCCGGAATAATTTTCTCTGTCCGCATTGGTCTTTGCAAGCTCAGCGGCGCGTTCCAGAACGGAAATTTTCACCGGAAAATTATAGCTTTGCTCTCCGAGATATTTTGACTGATATCCATCCGACCAGAAATATTTTACAAATTCCCATGCGCCGTCGGGAGCTGCCGCTTTTGAGGTAATTGCAAGGGAAAGATCCTCCGAAATGAAGGAACCGTTCCCGCCGCAGGGATAGCCTTTGAAAGTAACACTTCCGCCGAACTCCGTCTGTTCAAGTTTTTTTATGTCACGGAAACTGCCAATAGTCGTTGTCATAAGCAAAGTCCTGTCCTCGCGGTAAGCGGTCAGTTCGGAAGAATAGTCGATTTTGTCCTTGCTTACGGTCTTTTCCGGAAATCTGCCGCAGAATTCCAATAATTTTATAAAATCATCGCCGTCAAAATAACATTCCCCCGTTTTTTCGTTCATATAGCTGCCGAAATTGAACGTCATAAAGGTCAAAAGCATATTTATCTTTGAACACGACGTAGGTTCAAAAAGTCCCTGCCATGAACCGTCCGAAGCGTTTTCGTCCGCAAATTCTATAAATTCGTCCATTGTCCAGCCATGGGAATCGCCTACTTTTGAAGTCTTTCCCACAAGCGTTTGTATGCTGAACCCCGGAACAGCCTCATAAAGTTTTCCGTCAGTCTCGTAAGCAGAAAAAATATTCTGCAAATAGTCCTCTCTGTTAAAGTCGGCGTCGCTGTCCATAAGATCGTAAAGGTCTGCAAGCAGTCCCTTTGAAACGTAGCTTTCCACAGGCATAGCGCCGCTCAGCGCAATTATGTCGGGAATATTCCCCGATGTCATTTCCATATTCATTCGTGAAAGCTTGTCCGCATAATCGCCGCCGGCGTCGTAAAAATCGGTAAGTTCTATATAATATTCACTGCTGTTTTTGTTGAAATCGGTTATTGCCCGTTTAACGTCATTATTTACAGCCAGCGCGTAAATTTTAACAAGTTCCTTATCCGGTATCTCATCAGGCGGGATCTCGGTAAGTATGCAAGCCGAAAGGCTCAACTCAGAATAAAAACCGCCGTCGGTAATATTTTTTACCGTTATTATGATCCTGCCGTCGGAAAGTATCGTTATTCCCTTTTCAGCAGCGACTGACTCTGTATCTATTCCCGAAGCGGAAAGATCAACAAGAGTTGAAGTTTCCCCTGTTTCTATGTCGTAAGCAAAAATTTCCGTACTGCCGAGAATGAACATATCATATTCCCCGCAGCCGCTTATAAGTTCTCCAGAAATATCGGGAAAATTTTCAGGCGGCATTATTCCTGCGCTGCCGACTTCCGCAAGACTTCTGTTCCCGTCCGGATCGGAATATTCCGCAAATATCCTGCCGTCTCCGGTTTTTATGACTTTTCCGAAATATCTGTCTGCGCCGCCTGCGATCTTTCTTACGGAATTTTCGCTTGCGGCATACAAGCCGCCGTACACCGTCAGGAAAAGCGTTCCGTCACCTGAAACTGCCGCGGAAGCAACATATAAATTCCGTTCTCCCGTTTCATTCGTGATATTTTCAAGACTTGTTTCGGAAATTTTATTCCCGCTGCGGTCATATTTCACCATAAACGAAAATCCTTCCGAATTCTCCACCGTAAGAAAGCCGTCTCCGCAGACTGCCGCAAATCCAATAAAGCGACGGTCTTCTGATCTTGAAATAAGATCGGCCGTATCTTCAATCGTTCCGTCAAGGGAATATGTAAGTATCTTTCCGCCAACTGCGGCAAATATTTTTTCGCCGTCAGAAAAAACTCCGCTGACAGACTGTGTTCCGCTTGAAATACTTATGTTTTCTGCTGAAAAAATATGCTCCTTTGAAGCAAGCGGTCCGCTGTTTTTCTTTTTTTCTTTATTTCCGGAAAATATACCGCTGCTTTCCTCCGCAGACGGGCTGCCGTTTCCGGTAAAATACTCTCCTTCGTCTGTTTTTTTACATGAGACCGTTCCTGTCAGGATAATTGCCGAAACAGCCAAAGATATGACCTTCCTGAATATTCTGTTCATAAATCTACCTCCATTTTTACCGTAAAGTATAACGATAGTTTTCGTCAGAACATACTATCTGATATAAAAGACGAAAAAATATTATGATCCTTACAGTAAAAATGTTAATAGAGCAAAATATTTTTAAGCATTAGAAGCGTTTTAATTTTTCACGGTATTATCCTGTTTTTTATCTGCATTTGCCTTTTTGTTTTCTTTTATCTTTTCATTTGTCTTTCGGTAAGCTTCTACCGCTCCGTCACGGGCTTTTTTCAATATCTTTTTCCTGTTTTTTATAAGCAGTCTGAAAAGATAAACCAGCGTAAACACCGGAGCGGCAAGTCCTATCATCTGCATAACAAGAAGTGCTGCCGACCTGTCCTCGGTCATTCGCGCCGCATTTTCCCAATAAGGATAAACCAAAGGAATATCCACCACCGAACGGATATCTTTATCGGCAAGAAGAGAAAAACGGTTTTTAAGTCCGTAACGCACGGAATTTTCAACTATCCTGCGGTTTTCATCTTTTACGCTGAACGATTCGGATACTATCTGTTGTCCAAGACCCGTGACCGGATCCGGCAGGCAGGCTTCATAGCAGGAAAACCTTGCGCCTTCCTCAGAAATAAGCGAATATCCCTGATACGGCATAAACAATCTGGGCTTGTCGCCATATACCTTTTCAATGTCATTGTTTTCGCTGCGCTTGAAAACTCCGGCAACGTAAAAATATTTTCCGTTTATTGCAACAGGCATACCAACAACATCGGACGCTCCGAAAAGCTGCCACGCAAGAACATCGTCTATTACTATCCTGTCATACATTGTATCACTTTCCGAATAGTAATAACCGCTTATAATATCCTGCGGGTGGAACAGGAAGAAATCTCCTCCGGTAATTATTGCAGCCGCTTCCGCAGACGCTCTGTCAGATGCAACCGGCATTGCAATATCATAGGAAGAAAACGAATCTACCCATACTCTGGCTCCATAAGTTTCAATGGGCAAGGAATTTTCAACTAATTTTTTTTCTATATTTATTCTTGCCATGAATATAGAATCTATGGTCAGCCCGTTATCGTGATCGGTGAACATACTCACCTGAGAATACCGTTCATTTCCTCCCCAGCGTTCCGCAGCCTGCTGATCCGGAAGCGATCCTGCCAGAACAAGCGCAATTATCGTCGTGCAGACAAAAAACACTATGGATACCACATCTGCCGCAAGTAAAATAATGTGTTTAGGCTTCATAAGATCATTCCTTATTATCATTCGTCTACCAGACGCACCTGCATACCCGGTTCAATAGGCTTTGTGGAAGTCGAAATAATAAACTCTCCTCCGAGAAGGCCTCCGGATACTGCCGACTGGGTATCATCGGAAGCAAGGACCTCCACGTCTACTCTTTCGGCAATATATCTGTTTCCGAGAGGACTGCTCTTGGCCGTAACAACAAGAACGAATTTTCCGTTTGTATCTTCACGTATAGAACTGTTAGGCACTATATAATCATATCGCTGTCCCTTGGAACCCATTGCGATCTGCAAATTCTGACCGGGATCAACATCGCCGGTTATTGAAAATCTAAGCGTCTTTTTCTGTGAAGGATTTGTTTTATCGGGAGTTATCGAATCAAGGACCGCTTTTGCATCACCGCCCCAATAATACTGTACTTCCGCCTCATCTCCGGCTTTGACTTTTCTCGCTTGTTCGTTGGTAACGGAAAATTCCAGCGCATAGCCCTTTTCGGTCATTTCTATTGAAGCTACAACAGAATCCATTGTTGCTTCTTCTCCTGCGGAAAATGCAAGAGCGGTTATTTTTCCTCCGACATTAGCCGTTATCTCGGCTCCGACAGACTTGGACTTGTATTTCTCGACCGTTTTCTCGGCATCTTCCACGGAAGCTTTGAGATCTTCTATATTAAGCGCATCTTTGCTGGCGGTTATGGAATCCTGTTCTTTCTTCTGAGACAGGGTTATCTTTGCTTTTTCAAGAGTGTTTTCCGCTTCACGGATATTTTTTTCCTGCTCCTCAACGGAAACGGAAGCTTTTTCTTTTGCTTCCTCTTCTTCACTCTGGGCAGTCTCAAGGCGCAGCTTTGCGTCATCGATTTTATTATTTATATCGGAAACTTTATTTTTTGAATCCCTTCTGACCGATGCGATCGTATCGTCAAGAGTTTTCTGAGCGCTTTCATATTTTCGGTTATTGGTCTCCAGAGTAGTTCTTTCCGCTTGAAGGAGCTGCTTGTTCCTCGAATAGCTGCTTGACTTTGAAAGAGCTAAATTGTATGTTTCCTGAAGATATTGGAGATCAAGATTTTGTTGGGCAAGCGTATTCTGAAGATCGGTAAGGCTTTGCTTCGGGGAATTTTCATCGCCGCTGTCTTCCGTACCTATACCTATGGTCAGATCGGAAATAGCTCTTCTTGTATTATCTATTTCAAGCTGTTTTTCCTCTACGGCTTTTCTTGCGGATAATATCGCCTCTTCATTTCCGCCGGAGGCGATATCATTTTCATACTCCTTGATCTTATCTTCGGTCTTTGTTTTTGATTTTTCGGCAGAATCCAGTCTGTCCTGAGCATTTTTTATCTTATTATATGTATCATTATCCAGTGAAGAATAATCCTTGGCGTCCAGCGCAGTCAGAATATCATTATATTGTTGGGCTTCGTTTTCCAGCGTTTTGATCTCTTTTTCAATGTCATTGACTTTTTTCTTTGCCTTTTCATAATTGTCCTGATATACGGAAATATTGGCAAGATCCTCTTTCATTATCTTCAGATCTTCTTCCTGACTTTCTATATCAAGTTCGTCGCTGCGATAATCAAATCCCGCTGACAGGAGCGCTTCATTATACGCTTTCTGTGCGGCTCTCAGATCTTTTTCAGCCTGTTCCAGTTCAGCGCTGTCGCCGTCTTCAAGTTTATATATAGTCTGACCTTTTTTTACTTCCTGACCAACTTTCACCTCAACGGAAGCAATAATTCTGGTCTCGTCGATCTTTATATCGTATGTCTGATTTGCTTCAACAGTACCGCTGCCGCGTATCTGTTCAGCAAGCGTTCCGCCGTTGACATACTGCGCCGATACCTCCGGAAGTGAATAATTCATTATTGTATTTGAAAAAAACGTAAGGATAAGCATTACCGCAAGGAAAATTATAGCGGCATTTTTGACCCATTCTCTTTTTTTGTTCATATCTGTTCGCTCCTTAATTTTTTATCTGGATCTCAGCATCTGTCGGACATTATCCCTTGATGCCTCCGGAATAAGCAATACCTTCAACAAGATAATCCTCACCGTAAAGGAACATCAGCAAGGTAGGTATCATGTATATAGTCGCTACCGCAAATGCTATCCCTATCTCACCGCTGTTTATCTGTGAAAGGAATACCGACAGCGGGTAAAGATTGGTATCCGAAAGCAATACCAGCGGCTGTTCGACCATATTCCAGTAATCTATGAATACCAATATAGCTACCGAAAACAACGCACTTTTGCAAAGAGGCATACAAATATGCGCAAATATCTGGAATTCTCCGGCTCCGTCCAGCTGAGCCGCTTCTATAAGCGAAACCGGTATCCTTCTCATGATCTTTGACAGTATGAACACCGCAAACGGCGTAAATATTCCCGGAAGGATTATCGCCGCACGCTTGTTCAGGATATGCAGCCAGTCGGAGATGAGATAGTTCGGCACAAGCGTTACCTGATAGGGCATAAGCATTACAACTATGTAGACGAAGAATATTATTTCTTTCATCCGCCCTTTCAGCCTCGCGAATGAATACGCCGCCAGCGACGCAGTCAGCAGCTGGAAAATCACTATCGGGACTACCAGTATCACCGAGTTCCAGAATTTCAGCAGGTAATCCGGACTTTTGAAAAGTACCGTATAATATTGACTGAAGCTCACCATATCGGGAATGAATTTAAGATTTATCTTTTCCGATATGTATTCTTTGCCGCCATCATCATCTTCGGAAAATATAATGCCGTAATTTGCGCTTATTTCCGACGAGCTCATAAATGAATTGGCTATCGTAAGAAATGTCGGCATAAGGAATATCAGTGCCGCGGCGGCTGCAAACAGCGTAAGTATCCACATAATGATCTTCTGTTTTTTCTTGGACAATCTTACGCGGAGCGGCTGCTTTGCTTTTTCCGTCCGTTCAGCGGCAGTTATCTCTTTAGTCAGTTCGCTCAATCTTCCACATCCTCTCCGAATTTATTTTCGGCGATAAACAGTGCTCCGATAATTATGACCATTACTATTGACATAAGTATCGCCGCCGAAGAAAGTTTCTGATAATCAATATTCCTGAACGTATTGTTCATAAAGTGCTGTAACATATAAAGGCTGTTAAAAGGATAATCTCCTGTCAGCAGATAAATCTCGCGGAAAACTTTAAATGAATTTATCAGTGAAAGTATCCCTACGAAAAGTATGGTCGGTGAAAGATATCTTAATTTTATACGGAAGAATTTATAAAATCCTCCTGCGCCTTCAAGTGTTGCGACTTCAATGATATCTTTTGGGATATTGTTCAGTGCCGACAGGAACAATATCATATTATAGCCCAGATTTTTCCATAGAAACAGCACAACTATAACTATCTGACCTTTTGTTGATTTCAGCCAGTCTATTTTTTCAATGCCAAAGTTTGACAGAAAATCATTTAAAGCACCGTTATAGTGAAAAATGACCTGCCATATAAGCACTATAGACGCTACCGGCACCATCATAGGACAAAGGAAACTGGTACGGAACTGACTCACAAACGGTATCTTGCTGTCAAGAAGCATTGCCAGCAGCATTGACAGTACGACCGCCAGCGGGACCGATACGGCAGAAAACGTAAGAGTATTTAACGCCGCCCTTCTGAACGCTGTATTTTTTATCACGTTTACGTAATTATCGAGGAAAACGAACTCCTTGTTTATCGGATTATCGACCATCGAATAAAAAATTATAACAAAAAACGGTACTATAAAAAATATCATTACTCCAATAAGGCTCGGAAGAAGGCACAGATAAGGGAAGGCTGCGTCGCTCTTTATGAATTTTTTCAGATCCCTTTTCTTTTTTTCCCTTACTTTCGCAGGTCTGGGAGCTTCAGGCTGTCTTATCTTATTTTTCATAACCATTCCTCATTTATGTATATACTTCCGACATACATCGGAGAACAGACCTAATAACATTGTCCTGATATATTGTACCACAAAACAAAAAATTTTTCTACACTTATACAGAAACTGTAATCAAATTTTAAACTTTTCGCATAAATCGGGATTTTTGTAACCGTATTGTAATAATTTCAAATAAAAAACCGGCAATATCTCCTTGCATTCAAGCAAAAGAGTACTGCCGGTATGATCGTAAAGCGATCAGGCTTTGCAGCTGCTGGCATCAGCTGTTTCTTATAATTATAACAGCAATACAGGTGATAATTGCAAATGCGGCTATAATATATATAAAGGCATATCGCTTTACGCTGCCTTCAGAGCCGTTCACTGACGTACTTTCAGGAAGAACATGAGTCTTTTTCATTATATTGGACAGCGGTTTATATATGAGCATGGTAATTCCGCTGTTAAGTATTGCTTTAAGCAGGTTGAACGGCAGAAACGCCGGTAAAAGGAGTTCTGCTACTGCTTCGCGCGGAAATCCCATATATATCGGAGTGATAAGATAATTCCACGCCAGCATAAGCGCTGCCATAACTATCGTTCCGATCGAAAGACCGGATACCGCTCCTTTTATTGTATGGAATTTTTTGTAAATCGCCGATGCTGTACAAGCAAAAGCGCATGTAGATATAAAATTCATCAATGCTCCTATAGGACCTGTTTCACTTATGGTTATCATTTCTATAAGAGAAACAACGACCGACATTATAAGCGACGCAAGAGGACCAAACATAAATCCTCCTATCGTTATTATAACGTCTTTCGGCTCATATTTCAGAAAACTTACTCCCGGAAGCGGAACGGGAACTTTGATTATCATCACGGATATATACGCAAGCGCCGTCATTACCGCCAATACCGTCAGTTTTTTTGTGTCCATACGGGAAGATGTTTCCCTTTTGACCGTTTCTGTGTTTTGCATAAAAAATACCTCCTCATAAAATAAAAACGCCCGTGAAAATTTTCACGGGCGTGAATGTGCTTAAAACACAATATCGTTTCTTTCATCCGGACTGTACCGTCGGTTCTGGGATCGCACCAGATCGGCGGATATCGCTATCCGCTCGCGGACTAAGGACTTCCGTCCCATTACCGCCGGTGAGGAATTTCACCTCGCCCTGAAACATTTTTATTAGTTGATAATATTTTTAAAACGGGATCTTACTGCTGTGCTCCATCCTCATCGCTGAGATCGAATTCCAGAAGCTCGCCGCAGCCGGGACAGGTCATTGAGCCTTCCTCCAGCATTCCTTCATTAAGGCATATGGTATCACCGCATGACGGACAAACAACTTCATAAAGATCGTCTTCATCGTCATCATCGCAGCAGTCGCAGTCATCGCCGCAGCATTCATCATCATCGTCAAAGCCGTAATAATCCTTTTCGATCTCGCCAAGGTCCTCATCAAGCATATCAACGACTTCTACCACTTCGTCTACCTGATCCTGGATATCTTCGGCAGCAACAGCCATATCCTGAAGAATATCAGCCATTACCGAAAGAATTTTACCTTCTTTTGTGGCTTCGCCAACGTCCAGACCATCCATAAGTCCTTTGAGATAAGATACTTTTTCAGTAAGGTTCATATACAGATCCTCCATTTCATATGTGCCGGAGATCGCCTCCGGCTATTGTTTTACAACGGAAATATGCTCAAAAGAACGTTTTATGCACGTTCCATATATTCGCCTGTTCTTGTATCTATTCTGATAGTTTCTCCCTCGTCGATAAAGAGCGGGACTTTGATCTCTGCTCCGGTCTCAAGTGTAGCCGGTTTTGTAGCATTTGTAGCCGTATCGCCCTTAAAGCCGGGATCTGTCTTTGTAACTACCAATTCAACAAAGTTAGGAGGCTCAACCGCAAATACCTTGCCCTTATAAGAGCAGACTTTGCATATCATTTCCTCCTTGACAAACTTGAAGTTATCGGAAAGCTCCGCCGAGCTTATAGGCACCTGCTCATATGTTTCGGGATCCATGAAATAATAAAGGTCGCCGTCAGTGTAGGAATACTGCATATCCTTTCTTTCAACAAAAGCCGTAGGGAATTTTGCAGAAGGGTTGTAGCTCTTTTCAACTACGGAGCCTGTAATAACGTTCTTAACCTTGGTTCTTACGAATGCAGCGCCTTTTCCGGGCTTAACGTGCTGGAATTCAACGACCTGCAATACGTTTCCGTCCTCCTCAAATGTAACGCCGTTTCTGAAATCGCCTGCTGTGATCATAAATTAAACCATCCTTTCCGAAGCAGCACCCGCATATACGGGAACCTCGGTTTTTATGCTGACTTCTGATCTCATACACAAAATCAGTCTATGTATATTTTACCACAGTTTTTCCGATTTTGCAAGTGTTTTTAATAATTTTTTCCGCCGCAGCATATTTTTGCTGCGGGATCAACTTAAAAAGCGGGCAGAACAGTATCTGCCCGCTTTTTTGCAATTAAGCGTTAATATACTCTCCGCTGCCGCATATCCGCAGTGATACGCAGGGACAGTTCCGGATACGGCCATAAAAAGCCGGAACAGGATAATTAACAATTAATACTTACGCTTACGAGCAGCTTCGGACTTTTTCTTACGCTTTACCGAAGGCTTCTCATAGTGTTCTCTTTTACGAACTTCTGCTATAACACCGTCTTTTGCGCAGCTTCTTTTGAAACGCTTGAGGGCGGTATCAAGAGATTCGTTCTTTCCAACACGAATTTCTGCCAATTTAATTCCCTCCCTTTGCCATACGGCAGAGGTTTGTATATACATGATATAACTATTCTATTATACCTCATGGATACTGATTTTGTCAAGAGCAATCCGAAAAAAACTATACAAAATATTTCGTTCAAATTTATGCAAGGTATCAGAAAATATTATTTGACAACGATATTTACAAGTCTGCCCTTTACATAAATTTCCTTAACAACAGTTTTTCCGACAACAAGGCCTGCAATATTCTCGTCTTTTTTTGCAATTTCGAGGACTTCAGGCTGTTCCGCATCAGAAGGTACCATTATCTTTGCTTTTATCTTGCCGTTTACCTGTACCGCAACTTCAACCGAACTTTCAACGCAAAGCGACTCATCATAAGTCACCCATTCCTGATCGCTGAGTATCTCTCCGAAGTTCCTGCTGTAAATTTCCTCTGTGATATGAGGCGCAAAGGGGTTCAGCATAATAAGCAGCGACTTGTATTCCGCTTTGTTTATGCTTCCTATGCCGTCAACGGTATTAAGGAGCGTCATCATTGAGGCAATAGCCGTATTGAATTTCATTGACTCGATGTCTTCCGAGACCTTCTTTATCGTCTTGTGCATAGCCGCTGTCATTTCAGGACGGTATCCATCGCCGTCGATAAGTTTATCCTGAAGCGCCCATATCCTGTCAAGGAAACGCTTACAGCCTTTA
This sequence comes from uncultured Clostridia bacterium, assembly GCA_947631055.1. Lineage (GTDB taxonomy): Bacteria > Bacillota > Clostridia > Oscillospirales > Ruminococcaceae > RGIG8773. The sequence continues at coordinate 11,519 of CANRJZ010000040.1, forward strand.
ACGCTGCTTTCGCTCCAAGGAGCAGCCTGCTCATAATCTCCCATAAACAGAACATACACCCTAAGAACGTCTGCACCGTAGGTCTCAACAACATCGTTGGGATCAACTACATTTCCCTTTGATTTGCTCATCTTTTCGCCGTCCGGACCGAGGATAAGTCCCTGTGCCGTTCTCTTTGCATAAGGCTCCGGCGTATTTACCGCGCCGATGTCATACAGGAAATGATGCCAGAAGCGCGAATATATCATATGTCTTGTAACGTGCTCCATACCGCCGTTGTACCAGTCAACAGGCATCCAGTATTCCAAAGCCTCTTTGGAAGCAAGAGCGTCATCATTATTCGGGTCGCAGTAGCGCAGGAAGTACCACGATGAACCTGCCCACTGAGGCATGGTGTCTGTCTCGCGCTTTGCGTCTCCCCCGCACTTGGGGCATTTGCAGTTCACAAAAGGATCTATCTTTGCCAAAGGGCTCTCGCCGTCCTGACCGGGTTCAAAATTATCCACGGGAGGAAGTTTCAGCGGAAGTTCATCATATGGAACGGCTACCATACCGCATTTAGGACAATGCACTATAGGAATAGGTTCGCCCCAGTATCTCTGGCGGTTGAACGCCCAGTCCTTCATTTTATACTGAACGCCTTTTTCGCCGCAGCCCTTTTCCGCAAGGATCTCCAGCATTTTTGAGATAGCGTCCTTTTTATTGGTAATACCGTTGAGGACGCCGGAATTCACCATTTCTCCGTCGCCGGTATAGGCTTCCTTGGAAATGTCTCCGCCCTTGATAACTTCGATAATATCAATTCCGAACTTCTTTGCGAATTCATAGTCACGGGTATCATGTGCAGGAACAGCCATAATTGCGCCTGTTCCGTAGCCCATCATAACATAGTCGGAAATGTACACCGGTATTTCCTTTCCGTTAATGGGATTGATAGCCGTCAAGCCGTCTATCTTTACACCGGTTTTGTCCTTTACGAGCTGAGTTCTCTCGAACTCACTTTTCTTTGCACACTCTGCTTTGTAAGCGTCCAGAGCGTCAATATTTGCGATAGAATCGCGGTATTTCTCGATAATAGGGTGTTCCGGTGCGATTACCATGAATGTAACGCCGTAGAGCGTATCCGGACGAGTGGTATAAATGCGGAGCTTTTCACCGTTTTCCTTTATGGAGAAATTCACGAATGCACCCGTTGATTTGCCTATCCAGTTTTCCTGCTGGAGGCGGATATTCGGCAGATAATTTACCGTATTCAGTCCTTCAAGAAGCTTGTCTGCGTATTCAGTAATGCGGAGATACCATACTTCCTTCGATTTCTGTATGATCTCACTGTGGCATACGTCACACTTGCCGCCCTGCGAATCTTCATTTGAAAGAACGACTTTACAGCTTGGGCAATAGTTTACCAGTGTTTTGTCACGGAAAACAAGTCCGTTTTCAAACAACTTGAGAAATATCCACTGAGTCCATTTGTAATAATTTTCCTGAGTAGTATCGATAACTCTTGACCAGTCAAAGGAGAAGCCTACCTTTTTGAGCTGATTGGTAAATTTTTCAATATTTCTGTCGGTAACGATACGCGGGTGTATACCGTCTTTTATAGCGGTATTCTCCGTAGGAAGTCCGTAAGCGTCAAAACCTATGGGGAACAGAACATTATACCCTTCAAGGCGGCGTTTTCTGCTGACTACTTCCAGACCGGAATATGCCTTGATATGTCCGACATGCATACCATGTCCGGACGGGTACGGGAATTCTACGAGCGCGTAAAATTTCTTCTTTGGGCTGCCTGTAACGGCTTTGAAGCTTTCGTGCTTCTCCCAGTAATCCTGCCACTTCTTTTCAACAGCGGCAAAATCATATCTTTCCATTGTTATCATTCCTTTGTATCTATTGTAATATTTTATTATTTCAAGAATTGTGACGGGTCAATATCCTTTCCGTCGCTCCATAATCTTTCAAGATTGTAAAAATCGCGCATTTCCTTATTGAAAATGTGTATAACTATATCGGAATAGTCCATAACTATCCAGCCTCCGCCATTATTTCCCTGTATCTGACGAGGCTCAATGCCCTTTTCCTTCAGCCGGAACTCAACTTCGTCCGCAAGGGCTTTTGTATGTGTGTTTGAGATACCGTTGGCAATTATGAAATAATCTGCGATTATAGTAAGATCGCCTATTTCGATCACCCGTATATCTTCGGCTTTTTTATTGTCAAGTATCTTTACGGTTTCCGTTAAAATTTCATCGCGGGTCATTTAGCCTCCGTCCTTTCCTTTTCCTTCTTTTTTATGGAAATATATTGATTATATGCTTCAATGGTATGTTTTGGCAGCATTGAACCTTTTCCCACAACATCGGTTATCGAAAACTTCAATGCTTCGAGCATTGCCTTGTCAATGCTCTGATAAGCGATCTTGCGCATTTTATTGACGTCCTTGTAGTCTCTGTCGGCTGAAACAAGATCGGCAAGATAGATGATCTCTTCCAGACGGCTCATACCTGCCCGTCCTACCGTATGGTAGCGGACAGCATTCAGCATATCAGCGTCGCGGATATGGAGCACCTGTTCGGAATACCAAGCGCCTGCGATCGCATGATAAAGCGGTGGCGTAACCAGTTCAACATCAGTGACATCAAGCGCGGACGCTTTTACCATAGCAAGCTGTTCTTCCTTGGGGATCTCCTTGCAGATATCATGCAGAAGTCCGGTAATATAAGCTTTTTCCGGGTCGGGATATTCGTAATTAACAGCAAGTTTACGGGCTTCCTCCGCAACGTTCAGGCTGTGCTGATAGCGTTTTTTGGAAAGCCTTATATCCAGGATATCGGTAATTTCCTCCGCGGAATACATATAATTCCCCCGTTCAGGCAGTATAGAGACCATGCTCCGA
>CANRJZ010000041.1 GCA_947631055.1 uncultured Clostridia bacterium
AAAGAAGCCGTTATGAAATCCGGAAATTACGCTTATATCGGCAGACGTCTCAAAAAGCGTGATTTCAGAAAGCTGTGGATAACAAGAATATCCGCTGCCTGCAAAATGAATGGTATGAACTATTCTACTTTTATGAACGGTCTTAAAAAAGCAGGAGTCACACTCAACAGAAAAATGCTTTCCGAGATCGCTGTAAATGACGCTGCCGGCTTTACTGCACTTACAGAGAAAGCAAAGGCTGCTCTTTAATCAAAATTGCTTTAAGGTCAGAAGCGAATATTATTGCTTCTGACTTTTGCAGTTTAATTAAGGCATTATATGGTGTCTTTCAATGCGGACGGAGGTAAGCTTATGCAGAGCATCACTTCAAAGGACAATCCTGCGGTAAAACTTTACAGAAAGCTTTCCGAGAATAAAAAATACCGGCGTGAGACGGGTATGTTCATTCTTGAAGGAGCACGCCTTATTGATGATGCAATAAAGGAAAATGCCGGACTTCATACTGTATTTGCCGCAGAAAAATGTGCGGAAGATTTCTTTTCAAAAAGAAATTTTTCCTGGACGGAATGTTATATCATTTCAGATGAACTGGCGGATAAAATGTCTGACACCGGAACGACGCAAGGCGTTTTTGCAGTGTGCAGAATACCGCAGAGATCTCCGGCAGACAAGATCATCAGGCGCGGAGGAAAGTACCTGCTCCTTTATGAAGTAAGGGATCCGGGAAATCTGGGAACAATAATCCGCACTGCCGACGCCGTGGGAATGGACGGTGTGTTCCTTTCCGACTGCTGTGAGCTGTATAATCCAAAGGTAGTGCGCTCCACGATGGGGAGTATTTTCAGACTCAATGTTTCGGAGATCGGATTTGATGAAGTGTTTCCGGTATTTGCGGAAATGGGCGTAGAAACTTTTGCGGCTGTGGTGGACGCCGATGCCGTTCCGCTGACGGAATGTGATCTTTCCGGAGGAGCGGCGGTGCTTATCGGCAACGAAGGGAACGGCTTGCCATACGGTATAAGCAATATCTGCGATAAAAAGATAACGATAAAAATGCATGGAAACATAAATTCTCTTAACGCTGCTATGGCGGCAGGGATAATAATGTGGGAATGTACTAAAAACGGTATTTAGGACAATACCGCAGGAAGATCGTATATTTACGGTCTTTGTGCGGTTTTGCCCTGAATTCACATTCGGGAGTGATAGAGGTTGAACGGACAGAATGTTTTTGAATGGCTGTGGACGGTAAGCAGTCTGGGCTGCGGGAATAAACGGATATGGGATATTTTTTCCGACGGATCCGATATTTCCGGAGTGTATGCGGAATTGCTCAACAGTGAAAAGCGTAAAAAGATCCTGACGCCGGCTGAGAACAAAACGGCTGAAGGCGTTTCACAGCAGCAAGTCAGCGAACTTATATCATACTGCGGGAAAAAAGACATATACATACTGACCTATGACGATGAAAAATATCCTGAAAGACTCAGATCGATATATAATCCTCCGGCGGTGCTGTTTTGCAGGGGAGATATGGATATACTGGAAAATGATTTTTCACTTTCCGTTGTGGGAACAAGAAAACCGTCTGTATACAGCGTAAAAGTTACGGAATCGCTCGTTAAAGAGCTTGTCGGGTTTGGGATAACGATCGTCAGCGGATTTGCGGTAGGCATCGACATAGCCGCAAATATTTCGGCTGTCAGGAACGGAGGAAAGACGATCGCCGTACTTGGCTGCGGGCTGGATTATAATTATCCGAGGGAAAATTCGGTCTACCGTGATGAAATTGAAAAGAACGGATTGTTTATTTCCGAGTATTTTCCGCAGGCTTGCGGAACTGTACAGTCTTTTCCGGCAAGGAACAGGATACTGGCGGCTCTTTCGCTGGGAACTATAGTTGTTGAAGCGGCGGCAAAAAGCGGAGCTATGGTCTCTGCGGGGTTGGCACTGAGTCAGGGACGTGATGTTTTTGCCGTAGCGCCTCATAATCTTTTTGATAAAAGATACGGAGGAAATGTTTCGCTTATAAGGGACGGCGCCGTGTGCCTTTGCGGTGTAAATGATATCATTTATGAATATTACGAAAACTACGGGCATAAAATAGCAAATGCTGCAAAAAAAGTTACGGATATCCCTTATGCCGTATCTGAAAGAAACCCCGAAAAAAAGATAAAGCAAATTACAGCGCCTCAGGAAACAAATGAAGTTTCCGGTACGCTGCGGCACGAATATGATCCTTCGGGACTTGACGGAGAGGCGGCAAGGCTGTATGCTTTTATTAAAGAGAGCGGAAAACCTGTGCTTGCCGATGATCTTGCCGCAGAATTTGATATGGATATTTCGGAAATGCTGATGCTGCTGACCGATCTGGAGATAGACGGCGCAGTTTCGCCTGCGGCAGGTCAGAGTTATGTTGCAAATTAAAATAATTACCCCTTGGCAAAAGGGTATTCATAGATCTGAAAGGGTTGGATAAACAATGTCAAAACTTGTTATAGTGGAATCGCCGGCAAAGGCGAAAACAATAAAAAAATACCTTGGAAACGGTTATGAAGTAGTAGCTTCAATGGGGCATATCCGTGACCTCCCGAAGTCAAAGCTCGGCGTAGACGTTGACAATGGCTTCGAGCCCGTTTATGTGGACATAAAAGGCAAGGAGGATCTTATAAAAAGCCTTAAAAAGGAAGCCAAAAAATCGGATTTTGTATATCTTGCTACCGACCCTGACCGTGAAGGAGAGGCGATATCATGGCATCTTGCACAGATGTTAGGTCTTTCTATGGACGAGGCCAACAGGGTAACATTCAACGAGATCACAAAGACAGGCGTGCAGAACGGTATGGCGGCTCCCCGTTCAATAGATATTGATCTTGTCAATGCACAGCAGACAAGGCGTATACTGGACAGGATCGTAGGATATAAACTTTCTCCTTTTCTGTGGAAAAAGGTAAGGAGAGGACTTTCTGCGGGAAGAGTCCAGTCTGTGGCAGTCGCACTTGTTGTTGACAGGGAAAAACAAATAAACAGCTTTGATCCTGAGGAATACTGGTCTATAGATGCTAAAATGACGGCTCCTTCATCAAAAAAGCAGTTTGAAGCATCTTTTGTGGGGATCAGCGGGAAAAAGACCGATCTTCATACAAAAGAAGAGACGGACAAGATATTGAAGCGTCTTGAAGGCGCCGAATATAAAGTCGTTGATGTAAAAAGATCTGTACGCAGAAAGTCTCCTGCGCCGCCGTTCACAACTTCAACAATGCAGCAGGAAGCTTCAAAGAGACTCGGTTTTGCGGCAGCAAAAACAATGAAAACAGCGCAGATGCTTTATGAGGGCGTTGATATTGAGGGAATGGGCGCGGTCGGTCTTATCACCTATATGAGGACCGATTCGCTGAGGATCTCTGATGAGGCAAGGACTGCCGCTTATGAATATATAGGCAAGGCTTACGGAAAGAATTATATACCTTCTTCACCGAAAATATATAAATCCAAATCAAATGCTCAGGACGCTCATGAAGCGATAAGACCTTCTATGCCTGAACTTACTCCCGAATGCGTCAAGGCAAGCCTTACTTCCGAGCAATACAAACTCTATAAGCTCATATGGGAAAGATTTATTGCAAGCCAGATGGCAAACGCCGTTCTTGATACCGTTTCGGCGGATATAAGCGCAAACGGCTGCGATTTCAGGGCAACGGGATTTTCAGTCAAATTTGACGGATTTACCGTTCTTTATGAGGAATCAAAAAATGAGGAAGAAGATAAAGTCCTTCCGAATATCGAAACGGGAGATATACTCAAGCTGAAAAATATTGAAGGAAAACAGCATTTTACCCAGCCTCCCGCACGTTATACGGAAGCTACTCTTATAAAAGCACTTGAAGAAAACGGGATAGGACGTCCGTCAACTTATGCTCCTACGATCTCAACAATAGTAAATCGCTTCTATGTGGAACGTGACGGAAAACAGCTTCGCCCCACAGGTCTGGGAGAGGTTACGACCGATCTTATGAGACAGTATTTCAAGCATATAGTCGATTATAAATTTACTGCCGCTATGGAAAGCAGCCTTGACAAAATAGAAGTGGGAGAAAAAGACTGGGTCGGAACTTTAGAGGATTTCTACGGCGATTTTGCGGATACTCTTTCAAAAGCCGAATCCGCTATGGACGGCAAACGCGTAAAAGTTCCCGATGAGGAAACAAACGAAGTTTGCGAAGTCTGCGGCAAACCTATGGTCATAAAGATAGGACGCTTTGGAAAATTCCTTGCATGCAGCGGATTTCCGGATTGTACGAATACAAAGCGCATCGTTAAAGATACCGGCGGAGTCTGCCCTAAATGCCACAAAAAGGTATTGCAGAAAAAATCCAAAAAGGGCAAGAAATATTTCGGCTGCGAAGACAATCCTGCCTGCGATTTTATGACGTGGGATACGCCGGTATCGGATAAATGTCCGAAGTGCAACGATGGTACAACGCTTTTCAAAAAAGGCGGAAAGATGTTCTGTCTGAAAGAAGGCTGCGGCTACGAAACGACGATCAAAAAGGAGAAATGATGGATAAAAAGGTATCCGTGATAGGAGCGGGTCTTGCAGGCTGCGAAGCGGTATGGCAGCTTTCCAAGGCGGGTATTCCGGTGGAACTTTTTGAAATGAAACCCCAAAAATTTACTCCGGCACATAAATATAAAGGATTTGCCGAGCTTGTGTGCTCCAATTCATTGAAAGCGGCAAGGATAAATTCCGCAGCCGGACTTCTTAAAGAAGAAATGCGGCGGTTTGGTTCTCTTACGGTGGAATGTGCTGAGGCTGTGAAAGTTTCGGCAGGCGGTGCGCTTGCCGTTGACAGGGAGAAATTTTCCGATATGGTGACGGAAAAGATCCTTTCCTGCGGAAACGTGACCGTTCATTGTGAGGAGGTCACAAAAATTCCGGACGGAAACGTTATAATTGCAACGGGACCGCTTACTTCCGGCGGATTAGCGGAGGATATCGGAAAGATCTGCGGAGGATATCTCAGTTTTTATGATGCAGCAGCACCGATCGTTACTTATGATTCTCTTGAAAAAGATAGGATCTTCTTTGCGGCAAGATACGGCAGAGGAGATGACGATTATATAAATTGCCCGTTCACAAAGGAAGAATATATATCCTTCCGGAATGAGCTGAAAAATGCGGAAAGCGCACCCGTGCATGATATCGACAAGCCCAAGGGAAATGATGATTTTACCGTTTACGAAGGCTGTATGCCGATAGAAGTCCTTGCCAAGCGGGGCGAGGAGACCATGCGTTACGGCGCTATGAAGCCTGTAGGTCTGACCGATCCGAATACCGGTAAGCGTCCCTATGCGGTAGTTCAGCTGCGTAAAGAAAACAGCGCGGGAACGCTTTATAATATTGTGGGCTTTCAGACCAATTTAAAATTCGGGGAGCAGAAAAGGGAATTTTCTATGATACCCGGACTTGAAAATGCAGAATTTGTTCGTTACGGCGTAATGCACAGAAATTCATTTATAAATTCTCCCAAACTGCTGAATGCTGATTTTTCGTTTAAAAACAGGGAAGATCTTTTCTTTGCAGGACAGATGACCGGTACGGAGGGATATATGGAATCCGCTGCCGGAGGAATTATGGCGGGAATCAATATGGCGCGTTTTTTGCAGGGAAAAGAAAAAATAATTCTTCCGGAAGAAACAATGATCGGCGCGCTGTCACGGCATATTTCCGATGAAAATATCGTTGACTTTCAGCCGATGGGCGCAAATATGGGGATACTTCCGGACATTAACGAACGCATAAAGGACAAGCAGGAACGTTACCAGAAAATTGCAGACAGGGCGCTTGAGGCGTTTGAAAATTATATGAAAAGAATAAATGACGGATGATATTTCCGGATGATCTAAGGATATTTCTTACAGAAAAGTCAGGCTAAAAATTTGATATTCTAAAAGAAAGGAAGTAATTTTTATGAAAATAATAGTTGACGCATTCGGCGGGGATAACGCTCCGCTTGAAGTTATCAAAGGCGCGGCGGAGGCTGTTGCAAAACTTGACGTGGAAATAATTCTTACCGGAAATGAAAAAATTATCAGGGAGACTGCGGAGAAAAACGGAATATCTCTCGATAAAATATCAATAATACATACCGAGTCGGTGATTGACATTCACGAAGAACCTACAATGGTAATAAAAGACAAGTCTGATTGCTCAATGGCTGTCGGTCTCAAAGCTCTTAATGAAGGCAAAGGCGATGCTTTTGTTTCTGCGGGAAGTACCGGTGCATTGGTGGTCGGAGCAACTTTCCTTGCAAAGCGCATAAAGGGCGTTAAGCGTGCCGCTCTTGCGCCGATAATGCCAACGGCAAAAGGTCATATGATACTTGTTGACGGCGGCGCAAACGTTGACTGCCGTCCTGAAATGCTTGTACAGTTCGGCGTTATGGGAAGCTGCTATATGAATAAAGTTATGGGTATTTCCAAGCCGAAAGTCGGACTTGTGAACGTTGGTTCTGAGGATACAAAGGGCCGTGAACTTGAAATTGAAGCTTATAAACAATTCCGTAATGCGCCTGTTGATTTTTACGGAAATCTTGAGGCGAGAGAAGTGCCTTTCGGGGAATGTGAAGTAGTTGTTTCCGACGGATTTACCGGAAATGTTCTTCTCAAGCTTTACGAGGGAATGGGCTCGTATTTCAGCCACACATTAAAGGATATGCTCACGTCAAATCTGGGCGGAAAAATTGCCGCTTTGATGATCATGCCGAAGATCAAGGAATTCCGCAAAAAAATGGATTACAAGGAAGTAGGCGGAGCTGTCCTTCTGGGTATTTCCAAGCCTGTTATAAAAGCGCACGGTTCTTCCGACGGAAAAGCTTTTTATAATGCAATAAGACAGGCTAAAAATTGTGTTGACGGCAATATCATTGAAGAAATTACTTCTTCTCTTGCAAATATTGAAAATAAATAAACATAAAATTTCCGCTTGCGGAAAGGAGTGTTAAAAATGGATCTTTCCGAATTTGAAAAAAAGATCGGATATACTTTTAAGAATAAGGAGCTTCTCCACGAGGCTTTGTCACATTCTTCTTATTCAAATGAAGCTAAACGCGGACTTAATTCAAACGAACGTCTGGAATTCCTTGGAGACAGCGTGCTTTCGATAGTTGTATCCGAACATCTTTTCAGGCATTTCAAGCATCTTCCCGAAGGAGAACTTACGAAAATACGCGCGTCTCTTGTTTGCGAAAAAGCTCTTTTTGAATTTTCAAAAAAGATAGATCTCGGAAAATATATACTGCTTGGCAAAGGTGAAGAAAACAGCGGCGGCAGAGAACGCCCGTCTATAATTTCGGACGCATTTGAAGCGGTAATAGCGGCGGTTTTCCTTGACGGAGGTATGGAAGAAGCCGAAAAATACGTTCTTTCATTTATTCCTAAGGATCTTGCGGCTGACAGTTCAAAGTCACTTCACGATTACAAGACGGCTTTACAGGAGATAATACAAAAAAATCCGGAAGAACGTGTAGAATATGTTCTTGCGGAACAAACAGGTCCCGATCACGACAGAAAATTTATTGTAAATGTCCGCCTGAACAGCAATATTATCGGAACGGGCGAGGGACACAGCAAAAAACAGGCTGAACAGGCAGCTGCTAAAGAAGCGCTGAGATTAATGGGTTACAAAGAATAATGGATACGGAAAGACACAATAATATTTCTATTTTTATTCCGCATATGGGATGCCCGAATACCTGTTCTTTCTGCAATCAAAGGGCTATAAGCCATACTTCCGCCGCTCCGACGGCAGAACAGGTAAATGAAATGCTGAAAAATGCTTTTGAAAAAATTCCGGACGGAATTACTGAGATAGCGTTTTTCGGAGGAAGTTTTACGGCGATAGACAGAGATTATATGATTTCTTTGCTTGAAGCTGCGGGACCTTATATACAAAGCGGAAAAGCAAACGGTATAAGGATCTCGACGCGTCCGGACAAAATTGACGGTGAGATCCTTGATATCCTTAAAAAATATCAGGTCACAGCAATTGAACTCGGCGCGCAGTCTATGGACGATGAAGTCCTTTTTGCAAACGAGAGGGGACATTCTGCACAGGACGTGCGTGATGCCTCACGGCTTATACGTGAAAACGGTTTTGAACTCGGACTTCAGATGATGACGGGTCTGTACCGTTCTACCGTTGAAAAGGACAGGCATACTGCGTTTGAGATAATAGAACTGCACCCGGACACGGTAAGGATATATCCTACCGTAATACTTAAAAATACAAGACTTGGCGAGCTTTTTAAAAGCGGTGAATATATTCCGTACTCTTTTGATGAAGCAGCGGAACTTTGCGCCGATCTGCTGGAATTATTCGAGAAAAATAATATAAGAGTAATAAAATTGGGACTGCATGCTTCCGAAACAGTGGAATCCGATATTCTGGGAGGTTTTTATCATCAGGCTTTCCGTGAGATCTGCGAGGGGATATTGTTCCGCAGGAAAATTGAAATGGAAATTCCTGAAGGAAAAGAATTTACCGTTTTTGTTTCTCCCGATTCGGTAAGCAAAGCTGCCGGACATAAAAAATGCAATAAAATTTATTTTGCCGATAAAGGTATAAATATTAAAATAAAGCCGGATAAAAATATTTCCGGAAGAAATATAATTATACAAAAGGACGAATGAAATGTATCTGGAATCACTTGAAATGCAGGGATTCAAATCTTTTCCCGATAAAATTAAGCTTGAATTTCATAAGGGACTTACTGCCGTAGTCGGACCTAACGGAAGCGGAAAATCCAATATCGGCGACGCGGTAAGGTGGGTACTTGGCGAACAGTCTACAAAAAATCTGCGCGGTTCCAAAATGGAGGATGTTATCTTTTCGGGAACGACTCAGAGAAAAGCTGTTGGATTTGCATCGGTAACTTTAAATATTGTAAATAATAAAGGAATCCTTCAGCTCCCGTCGGATATGGTCTCCGTCACGAGAAAACTATACAGAAGCGGAGAGAGCGAGTACCTTATAAACGGTTCACAGGTCCGTCTGAAAGATGTTTACGAGCTTTTTATGGATACCGGTCTCGGACGTGACGGATATTCAATAATCGGTCAGGGACGTGTTGCGGAGATAATTTCCGCAAAATCGGGCGAACGCCGCGAAATTTTTGAGGAAGCAGCCGGCATATCAAAATTCCGCTATAAAAAAGCGGAAGCCGAAAGACGTTTGTCTGCGGCTCAGGAAAATATTTTCAGACTTACCGATATTATGGGAGAATTGGAAAGCCGTGTGGAACCGCTGCGCATACAGTCGGAAAAAGCGGAGAAATTCCTTGAACTGGCTGAATTGAAAAAAGAATTGGAAATTTCAGTCTGGGTAAAACAGCTGGACGATCTGAAAATAAAATTATCGGAATTATCCGATAAAATACTTATAAATAAAAATGAATATGATGCCGTTGAGGCGGATATTTCCCGCCTTGAAGATGAAGCGGAAAAAATTCAGGAAAAAACAGAAGGATCAGCGATCAAAATAGAAAAAATGCGTGCTGAGATCCTTGAAACTGAAAAGGCGAACACCGGACTTCATTCTGATATCGCCGTATTTGAAAATGATATTTTACACTGTAATGAAACGATCGCAGATATTGAAAAGCAGCAAAAAGCGGCAGAAAATTCAAGCGATGAGAACCGGCGTATAATTGAAGAAAAGCTGGAGCTTATCGATAGGGCAAATAAGGATATTGAAGATACAGAAAAAAAATATTCAGAAGCGGCGGAAAAATTGAACGGACTTATTTCCGAACAGGACAGTTTTGACAGCCGTTATTCGGACGTGAGCGAAAGCCTAGGAAAGCTTTACATAAAGCAGTCTGAGCTTAATATTATGATCTCGTCTGCCGATACGATAAAGTCAGATATTGACGAGCAGTTAAGAAAAAATCATGAGCAGGAAGATCAGCTTAAAAAGTATGCCGAGGAACTGGAAAAAGAAAAACATGATTGTGATGACGGTTCAAGACTTCTGGATGAAAAAACCGGCGAGACCGAAAATCGCATAAACGGTCTTACAAAACTGTATTCGGGCAGAGCTGAAAAGCTTTCTCTTGCAAAAAAAGAATTTGAAGATATAGGTTTTTCTATCCGTGAAAAGGAACAAAAAATACGTTTGCTCACAGATCTTGAAAACAGTATGGAGGGATTTTCAAATTCGGTAAAACAGATACTCAAAGCTTCAAGATCGGGGCAGCTGTGCGGAGTTCACGGCTCGGTCGCTCAGATAATACATGTTGAAAGCAAATACAGCCTTGCTATCGAAACGGCTCTTGGCGCGGCTTTGCAGAATATCGTAGTTGATAATGAGGAAACTGCAAAGCGCGGGATAAGACTTTTGCAGGAATCAAAAGCAGGACGCGCAACATTTCTCCCCACAACTTCGGTAAAGGGAAACCGTCTCAGTGAAAAAGGTCTTGATGAATGTGCAGGATTTGTTGCTTTGGCTGTTGATATTGTTGGATTTGACGCAAAATTTGACGGAATTTTTGCTTCTCTTCTGGGACGGGTAGTTATTGCAGAGGACATCGATACGGCAACCGTTATTGCAAAAAAATACGGTTATAAATTCAGGATAGTTACTCTTGACGGTCAGGTAATAAATGCAGGCGGTTCATTTACCGGAGGTTCTACCGCAAGATCAAGCGGAGTTCTGACAAGAAAAAATGAAATCGAAAAACTGAATTCGGAAAAAGAAAAACTTTCCGAACGTCTTTCCGGTGTTAAGCAAAATGTAGAAAAATTACAGGCAGAGACCGATAAGCTTGGTTTTGATATTGAAGGCGCAAAGGACGAACTGCGTATAATAGGCGAAGATAAAATACGATTTGAAGCTGAAACAAAGCGTATCGACGCTATCCTTGAACAGACGCATCAGCAGATCCTTGCAGTTGAAGAAAATATCAGATCGTTTACGGTCAAAATTTCCGATACGGATAAAAATGTTTCAAAAGCCGAAGAAAGCCTTAAAGAATGTGACAAAGAAATCGCAGAACTGGAAAAACTTGCTTCTGACAGCGATGAAAAACGTTCCGAGATCCGTGAAAAACGCGATAAATTATCTGCGGAAATGTCGGATATGAAACTTTATCAAATGGAGCGCAGCAAGGACAGAGATTCTTTGAATTCCGAAATAAAACAGCTGGAAGAGCAATTTTCCGCGATCGGCGATAACACCGCCAGACTTGCGCTTGCACTTGAAGAACAGAAAAATATAATTGCCGAAAAAGAACGGCTGATCGAGGAAAGAAAAAAGTCTCTTGAAAATTCCAAAGGCACGGTAGAGGCAATAAATATTAAAATTTCAGAAGAACAGTCTGCACGAAGAGTTCTTGAGCAGACGCTCAATGAAGGACGTATAAAAATTCGTGATCTTAATGACGAAAAAGAAAAATATTCCCGTGAAATGACACGTCTTGAAGAACGTCAGGTTTCGTTCCAAAGCAATTATGATGCAATTGTTGCCGATATGCAGGAGCAGTATGGGATATATCTTTCGGAAGCTGCGGAATTTGCAAAGCCTGTTGAAGATCTTTCTGCGGTGCAGCATCAGCTCAACGATACAAAGCAGAAGATCCGCAATCTGGGAAACGTAAATGTTGCGGCTATCGAAGAATACAAGGAAGTTTCCGAGCGTTACAATTTTATGAAGGAACAGCTTGACGATGTGGAAAATTCCAAGCGTGAACTTGAGCGTCTTATCGAAGAATTGACGGAAAATATGCGCCGTCAGTTCAGCGAAAGCTTTAATGCGATCAATGAAAATTTCAAACAGATATTTGTTGAACTTTTCGGAGGCGGAAAAGCGGAGCTGATACTTACCGATCCGACTGATGTTCTTGAATCCGGAATTGAAATAAATGTTGCGCCTCCGGGAAAAGTAATTAAAAATCTTTCGCTGCTTTCGGGCGGTGAGCAAGCGTTTGTGGCAATTGCAATTTATTTTGCTATTTTGAAAATAAAGCCTGCTCCTTTTTGCATTCTTGATGAGATCGAGGCGGCTCTTGACGATGTGAACGTTACAAAATATGCGCAGTATTTACGGCATTTTACCGATACAACGCAGTTTATTCTGATCACACACCGCCGCGGAACGATGGAGGAAGCAGACGTTATGTACGGCGTTACAATGCAGGAAAAGGGAATTTCAAGAGTTCTGCGTCTTGACCAGCCGCCTGCCGATATTGAAAACGCAAATTAAAGGACGTGTGAAAATGCTTGACAAGGACGAATTAAAAAAGCTTTCCAGAGAACAATTGGAGGAACTTTTATTTATAGATTCTAAAAATTTGATCGCAATGGACGGTGTGTGGTTTCAATCGATCGAAAAAGAGATCGGAATGGATTCTGCTATGCATCATGATGAAGAAGCGTGGAAGTCATATACACGTTCCGAAGCGAGGCGTATAAAAAAATTTCTTGGGCTTCCCGAAATGGCAGGACTTGATGGGCTTGCAGAAGCATTAAAATATCGAATGGTAGACAGGGCAAATCCAAGCGAAACGATTTTTAAAGACGGGAAACTTATACATAAAATTTTAATTTGCCGTGTTCAGGAAGCGCGCACAAGAAAAAATATGCCGCTTCACCCGTGCAAAAGCGCTGCAATTTACGAATACAGCGGTTTTGCAGAAGTTATTGATGAACGCATAAAATGCCGCTGCATAAGCTGTTATCCAGATGTTACCGATAATTCCTGTTCATGCGCGTGGGAATTCTGGATATAAAAATTATCGTAATTAAATTATATTGGGGTGAAAAAGTGAAAATCTTAGTAATAGGCGGAACGAGATTTTTTGGGATACACGCAGTAAATGAACTTTTAAAAATGGGGCATAATGTTACAATTGCCACAAGAGGAAATACACCGGATAATTTCGGAAACAGTGTAGAAAGAATTATTATTGACAGAACAAATGCAGAAAATATGAAAAATGTTTTTTCCGGCAGACATTATGACGTTATTATTGATAATATAGCCTATTGCTCAAATGATATAAAATTTGCGCTTGAAAATGTTGATAATGATAAATATATTTTTATGTCCAGCACTGCTGTTTATGAACCAAAACATTTGAATACGGCCGAATCTGATTTTGACGGTCTATCAAAAAATGTGATATGGTGCGACAGATATAAATTTCCTTATGACGAATCAAAACGTCAGGCTGAACGTGCTTTATGGCAGGAATATTCTTCAAAAAATTGGACAGCAGTAAGGTATCCGTTTGCCATTGGAAAAGATGATTACACAAAAAGACTGTTATTTTATGTGGAACATACAATTAAAGAAATCCCTATGAATATTGATAATTTAAATTGTCAGATGGGATTTATTTTCTCTGACGAGGCGGGAAAATTCCTTGCTTTTATGGCTGATAAAAATTTTAACGGAGCAATAAACGGAAGTTCAGACGGTACGATTTCTATAAAGGAAATAATTGATCATGTTGAAAATAAAACCGGTAAAAAAGCCGTTATTGACATATCAGGTGAAAACGCTCCATACAACGGCGAACCGGAATACAGCATAAATACCGATAAAGCAAATACTCTTGGATTTGAATTTTCATCTCTTCATGACAGAATATATGAACTGCTGGATAATTATATAAAATTGATCTGTAATTGATATGCATATCGGTTAATAAAATAATTTACTGATAATGGAGGAAATTTTGAATGGACGCACTTGAATTTATCCGCGATAAATTTTCACAGGATTGTTCTATAGATACGGTTTTTCATCTTGTTATGTCGGAATATAATTTGTCGGGAGATGAAGCCGGAGAAAAAATAAATGAATATTTTGAAATAATTGACGCAATTGACAGATCACGTAATTAATTTTTATGTTTATGTCACAGCAAAAGATCGAATTTAAAAATGGTCACAACAAATCATAATTTGGAGTGGATTGTATGAGATTAACTTTGGAAACAAACAGACTGATTTTAAGACCTTTCACCATAGAGGATGCACAAGAAATGTTCTTTGGCTGGGCAAGCGATCCCGAAGTCACAAAATATCTCACATGGAATCCTCACAAAAATATTGAAGAAACAAAGAATATACTGAGTTTATGG
>CANRJZ010000042.1 GCA_947631055.1 uncultured Clostridia bacterium
TAGGAAGTTTCCTCGTCCGCAGAAATAACTATTGAACTTCCGTTATCGGATATTATCCGGAGAGTTCCCGCATTACCGCCGCCGAACTTTTTTCCGAGAAGGATACCTGCTTCTACTCCTGCAATGTAGCTCATAGGTTTTCCTCCTTGATCTCGGACATTGACAGCTTGGTATCGCCGTCCCATGTGAGCTTATATTTTTTGACCGTTCCGCCGTAATCGGCAGTAAGCTCGGTGGCGTCGTCGTTTATCTCAAGAGCGGGAAAAACACTGTCAAGCATTGCGCCATCAAATTCAACGACACCTTCAGGAGTCGCAGGTGAATATCCAAACATTAGCGTACTATCATTTTCATTTGATGCTGAATTTATTGTTCTGACTTTTGTAGATTTCGTTTCCGCCACATGAACAATTCCTTGATATCTTGTGATCATTGTATTGTTACCAAGTTTTTCCCCGTCCTGTATTCTGGAAGATATATTACGAGAATACGAACCTTGATATTGAATTTCGTTTTCTGAAAAATCATTAGCGCCGCATTTCATTACAACTCCATATGATGTAAAAGTTTTTTCTATGTAATTTGCAACACGCTTTTCACCATCTTCAAATGTGATTTCAATAGTAGGCGTCATGAAATCACCATGATATATGTTTTTAAAAATAAATTTTGAACATTCCCAGCTTTGATATCTGTAATTCTGTATTCTGCTCAATATTTTTGAAGCCAACTCCTGGGAAGCCAGACTTGAAGAAATACGCAGAGTGCTTAATGCTCCGCTGCTTACACCTGATGTAAATTCCTGACCATCGCCGCTCATTATTACCTGAGTAATTATTTTTGTATTGTTTTCCTCAATAGCACTATGAAATGTATACTCAGTATCTAATACATGAGTGTAGGCCGTTCCAAACGGAACAAATATCAACTTGTTATCTATTGATGTCCTAAAATATCCGCACCACGCTGAAGAAATCAGTTCAAGCATATTCCGGCATGAACCAATTGTTTTTTCCCTTGGAATTTTTATATCTGGTACATCATTAATATCTAATATACCATAATCTTTAAATCCGCATATAGAAGCTATGCACGAAAGTGCATCGTAAGCTGTTATCTTTTCATTTGTAAATAAGTTTTCATTTGGTGTAAAAGCTTGATCAGTCAATATCATTCTGTCATAACATTTGAACGATACTGTTTTGTTGCGGCTTGATCTATTGCTTATATAAAACGTCTGATCAATTTGATCTTTATTCCCGTTACTATCAGTAAAAAGAATTTTCACTTCTGCCGCAGCAGGTAAGAAGTAAAGAATATATTCAGATGGCGGGACCGTAAATGTAAGTTCTGCCGTACTTACTCCGGAAAGCCCCATTCCGTCAACGCTTTCTCGTATTTTCAAGCCGCTGAAATTTGCAGTCTCTGTTCCACCTACTTGAATCGAATAGCTAAAGACCATCACCCTGCGGCAATATATCTTTTGCAATGGCAGTAAAATTAATTTTGTACCTTACTCCAAGAGTATTTGCCTGCGAAAGGGAAGCAGGAACGTTTTCACAGTAACACTGTCCCTCAAAATCCGGACATTTGACCATGAAACTGCTTTTCCTCAATTCAGCAACAAGCGCATTAAAATCTTCCGGAATAAGCCTGCCGGTTGAAATTTTTAGCGAAAACTGTTTTCCAAGAGGAAATTTCTGTGTGTTCCCTTTCCAGTCGGTAAAGCTGCCATCAGGATCATATACCGTTTCCCAGGACGGCTCATATCCTCCGATATTCCGCAGAGTAAAATTTCCTATCTGGATCTTATATCCCCCGTTATAGACTTCACCTTTTTTTAATTCTTCCATTTTTACTCTCCTTAAAATTAAATATTAAATACTGCACCTCCGGATACAGTGCCCATACCGATCAGTTCTCCAAGAGTCTTTGTTATTGTTTCCTTATCGTTCACATTGATAGTGAGCTTTATTCCAGAAAATTCACTTAGCATTTTAGAATTGTTATTTGCAGGTGTATTGCTGCCTGACGCCGTTGTATTGCTCGCCGAAAATGCCGTATTGAATATAGATGATATAGTGTTTATGTCGTTCAGTCCACCCATTCCGTCTATAATTCCCTGAAGATAATTATGTGCCGTTTCTTCTCCGTCCTCATACGCAAGAGCAGGCATTTCACCAAAAATATCTGTCACACTGTCTGCCGCTTCCTGATTAAGCTCACTAAGCTGATCGGAAATAGACATATCCGCCGCTTCCTGCTGCTTATTCTGCAGTTTTTCCCAGTCTTGATAGTAAAGTTTACGATTATTTTCTGAAAGTCCAAGAAGCGTATCTATAAATTTCTGCCTGCTTCCATCAGAATAACTTTTTGCGTATACCTGCTCCAACAAACTGTCACTGATACCGGTCTGTTTCAACTTGTCAAGTGATGACATATATTTATCAAGCTTTTTTGATTCCGCATCCAGATCTGTAAGGACTTCAGTCTCATTGCCGTCTTTATCCTTTACAGTTTCCGAAAGATCTATATCCGATAACTCTTTTAAAGCGTTTTCTTTATCCTTTGCTAAGTCTTCATAGCTTTTTTCAATTTTTTTTGATTGTTCTTCGATGTCTTTTAATTCCTCTTTGTTGGCATCATCGCGGTAATCATTTGCTTTTTTGTAATATGAGGACCATGTATCACTCAATTTTTCACAGTGTTCCTCTACGAGAATTTCTTCAAGTCTATTTGCTGCCTCAATATCGGAAAGATCTCCAAGATCGTGCTGCATTGTCACAGTTTCAATACGCTTTTTTATACGATCCTCTTCTTCTTTAAGTGCGTTATCAGCAAGCTTTTTTTCTTCATCGGCAGCTTTTTGGTCGGCGTTTTTCTTATCCTCAATATAATCCTCATGTTTTTCAAGAAGCTTATAGTACAGTTCCGAATCTTTTTTTAATTCTTCTGAATTATTGAAACCAAGATCACCGTTAAGCGTTTCTGTAAGCTTCTGATCGTACTGTTCAGCTGTGATCTGCCTTGTATTAAGATAGTGTTCCAGTAGATCTTCTTCCGCTTGCAATTTTTCTTCATACTTTTCAAGTTCTGTCTTGTCATCATCACTGTTTCCTGTTCCACTGTCACCGCTACTGATAAGGCTTGTATCCGAAAGTTTATTTTTTTCATCAAATAGACTTTCATATTCCTCCATTTCTTTTTCTTCAGTGTTTATTAATTCATTAATATTGTCAATTTGTTTTAGTACAGCGGTTCTTTGGGCATATGCATCACCTAACGCATCAAATATATCGCCCTTATTGCTTTCGTCATAATTGCCGCTGCGATAAAGATTTTCATAATTGGCAATGTTCTGTTCATATGCTTTAAGTGAATTCTGCAATTCATCGCGCTTTTTTATGAGGTCGTCATAATTTTTTACCGCCGCATCATAAGTTTCCTGCCCGTTTCGTATTCGTGATTCTAAACGAAGCTTTTCAATGTAATCATCCATTGAACCTGCAAGATCTTTATATCCTTGTATCTGGCCATCTATATAGCTTATATTAAGCCCGTAATTTTCATTCAGTAAAGATACGATCTCGTCAGCACGTTCACGTTCCTTGTAGACCTTTCCGCTTTCGTTTGTATAATTCTGTAATTCCGTCCATAAACGTTTTATATTGTCAGCTTCTGCAAAGTCTGATTCAATATTTTCATTCTTTTTTCTGATAAGTTCATCATATTCCCGTTTCTGGGCCTTTATAGCTTCTGTTTCGTCCATAATTGCCTTTGTCTGATCGTCAATATGTGAAACATCCATGTTTTCCGTGTAATTGTCCAGTGCGCCTTTAGCGGCAAGGGCAGCAGCAGTCAGTGCTACAAAAGCGATCAACAATGGATTTATAGAAGCACCTGCTCCGGCTATTGCTTCCTTGAATTTTTTGATATTATTGATTGCTTTACCGAGATTTGTAGCCAAGGTAAGAGCGCCGAAAGAAACAGCCAGCCCCTCAACGATCCCGATAACAAGATCCCCGTTATCCATTATCCAACCGATACCGTCACCGATTTTTGAAAATATTTCTTCCGCCTTTTCTGAAATTTCCGGCAGGCCATCATTTATAGTTATAAAGATCTCGTTCAGGTGCGGCAGGAGCTGTTCACCTAAACTGGCCGAAAGGTTATCTATCTGCAATTTAAGGATACGCTGCTGATTTGCAAAACTATCGGAAGTCCTTTCAAAATCCCCCTGCGCGTCGGCAGTCTGGGACATCAGATAATTATACCTGAGAGTAGCCTGTTCAGCCTGATCCATCTGCTTCCACGTTTTTTCGATTCCCTGAGAAAGTGCGAAAGCCTCAAGGTTAGCAACGGACATATTGATACCAAGAGCCTTGAGCGGCTCTGTCTCGCCGGAAATACCCGCTCTGATCTTATAGAATGCGTCCTCAACGTTCATATTATAGAAGGACGCCATATCGCCCGCAAGACCTACCATGTCCGTGGACATCTGCATAACGGCATCATCGGTCAGCCCCATTGATTTAAGCATAGCGCCCATAGTTCCGTTGAACTGCTGCGCCTGGAGCGATGACATACCGAAACTTGTTGCAGCTGAGTCCGCCCATTCGTAAATTTTGCCCGCGCCGTCTCCGAAAGTAGTATCCACAACGTTCTGCACTTCCGTCAGGCTTGAAGCCAGCTCAATACCATTGCTGACAAAATCCTGTACATACCCGCCGATCTGCCGCAGAACGTCTCCGAGGAAATCGGCAATAAGGTTTGATTTTATCAGATCACCAAGACTGATAACTTTTTTTCCGGCATCTTCGGCTTCGTCACCTATTTCATCATATCCGTCGGCTACATCTTTAAGATTGCCTTTATCGTCTATCATGTCGTTCTGAGCTGAAACCAGCTTGCGAAGCGACGCTTCTGTATTTAATACTTCACGCCTTATGGAATCATATTGCGCCGATGATATCTCACCGTTTGCCAGTTTTCCGGACAATTCGTCCTGGGCCTTTTTCAGTTCATCAAGTTTTTCTTTTGTAAGCGTTATCTGCTGACCAAGTACATTGTATTTTTGACCGACCAGTTCCAGATTGCCCGGATTGAGCTGTAAAGATTTCTGAATTTCAGAAAGCTGTTTATCAAGGGTAGTAAGCGCACTTTCTTTAGGAGTTCCATTCTGAATATCTGAAATGCGTCCTTTTGTCGATGTCAGCTCAATATTAAGGGTTTTCAGCTTTGCTTCTGTATCCGATATCTGCTTTAAAAAATATGCGTAGCTATCTTTTGACATATTATAGCTTTCGCGGGCTTTTTTAGCATCATCTTCAACACTTTTAAGAGCTTCCAGTTTTTTTGTTGTGATCTCTATCTGATCTGAAAGAGCAGAAGCCTGACTTTCCAGAAGTTCCATACTTGTCGGCTGAAATTTCAGTCCTTCTTTTACTGCTTTTAAGTGACTGTTTATATTTTTAGTCTCGTTTTCGACCTGTTTTAAAGCAGCGGTAACTCCTGACGTATCTGCGCCGATAGTAGCTAAGAAGCCATATTTCTTTGACATTAAATCACCTTTTTAACTTAAAATCTCATGTTCTATATATGCGGCCAACGCTTCACGAGCTTCTTTTTCTTGTGGAATAATATGTGGAATTGCTCTTACCATTCGACGATTCATTTCCCAGTTTCGAGCCTTATGTCCTAATTCAAGCAGCCAAGTTAAATAATGCTCAAATCCACTATTATAGATCGTACCATATATTCGCTGCTTACGTTCATCTCGCCTTACTGTACTTATCCAGCTTTCTGCATAGTCACCGTATCTGCGTGGAGATATAACTTCAAGCATCTCTGCTGTTTGATCCCCTAAGACCTCCATGTATTCTTCAAGTTCTTCAATAACTTCTTCTGAATATTTATCAATGCTTGCCATTAATTCCATTGCAAGAGTTTCCATATCTATCTTGACCGCCATATTCATCACTTTCCTTTGCTTTAATTTTACCATTTCGCTGTATAAAAGAAAAGGACACTTTAAAAGTGCCCAAAATAAAAAGCGCTTTGCAGTTGACTGCAAAACGCATTTGTGTTTTTATATTATTTAATAGGAAATATCCCTTCTAACTCATTCATACGGATCAAAACATCAGAGGTATTGACATTAGAATTTTGATTTATATATTCAATAATATCATCAACCACATTATTTCTGACCGCTGATATAAGTGTTACTTGCACAAAATCACTGTAAGTGTCAGATATATTTTCTAAAAGAGTTTTAAGATAATCTTCTTTATTCATTTACTATATTTCTCCTTTTTTAAAAATATTATACTCGTTAAATTCGTGAATTTCAAACGAATAGTAATGATTCTCCAATATAAGAGTACCCACAGTTTTGCTTTCAAACTTACTATGAAAATTAGTGTCTATCTCATGAATTACTTTACCGTATTCTTTTTTCGACAGTCTGAGTTCCGGATATTTATACGGCACACCTTTTGAATCAATTTTAACACCTTTCTCGCCGCTTGTCAACCCGTTCCCGCTTGTAAATTTTCCATCTTTTCCGTGGTTCGGGTTGAACCGCAGCTCGGCTTTTTGATATTTTCGCTCTGCTTCCCATATTCTTCGGTCATAGAGCTTTTTTGCTAGATCATATCCAAGAATATCTATATCCCTGTCAAGCTCTTTCAGGTATAAAGCTCGCTCCTCAAAGTGCCGCTTCCGCATATCGGAAAGATATCCGGCTTTGAGTTTTTCAAAGCGCCGGTGAAGTTCCTCTGTACCATTCATTCTGCATACCTCCATTGAGAACATTTTACCATTTCGCCGTATAAAAGAAAAGGACACTTTAAAAGTGCCCAAAATAAAAAAGCGCTTTGCAGTTGACTGCAAAACGCTTTTTAAATATTTATCAGTCCGCAAAATCCTCGTCGTCCTCATCTATTTCGTCAACATATTCTACTTCGCGTTCACCAAATAAAATTTCCATTATTTCATCATAATCAGCAGCAGGATTATTTTCTATCACATCAATAAATTCATCAACACGATTTTCCCTTACTGCCGTATGCATAGTAATAATGATTCCGTTTGCCTGATTATCTGGAATATCATGCTCCGGATCACGGTTATATGGAAGATCCCATAACAGATCAAGCAGCTTTCTTTTATTCCCTTCTATTTTATATGGCTCTTTACTCATGATCTATCTTCCTTTCTTATGTTTTTTAATTTTATCTTCATTTCCGTTAATTTCCATTTTATTAGTAAAATGATACAATCCAAATTCTTTGACTTTGAATTGATAGAAATGATTTCGTGTTATATAGTTATATTCTTTACCGTCAGCTTTAAGGTTCGGAAAATCGGTAGCTATCTGACTTGATACCCTTTTCCGCTCCTTATAGGTCATTTTAACACCTTTTCCGCCGCTTGTCAACCCGTTTCCGCTTGTAAATTTTCCATCTTTTCCGTGGTTCGGATTGAACCGCAGCTCAGCTTTCAGGTATTTCTGCTCTGCTTCCCATATTCTGCGGTCATAGAGCTTTTTTGCAAGATCATATCCAAGAATATCTATATCCCTGTCAAGCTCTTTCAGATATAAAGTTCGCTCCTCAAAGTGCCGCTTACGCATATCGGAAAGATATCCGGCTTTGAGTTTTTCAAAACGCATTTGGAAGTTTTCCGTGTTGATTATCTCGGCTCTGTCTTCCTGCGTCCTTGTTTCGTAAACAATGTTATTCATGTTTTCACCCTCCGCCCTGCACTCAACGGAGGTCCCGGCATAACACGGGATCATTGTATCGTCTATAAGCGATACCTCAAACATATCTATATCAGTAAGTATGCGCCGCGGTATACCTTCTGCGCGTTCTTCCTTTTCCTCTTTCTTTACAAACATTCCGAATGACCAGCCGGATATTTTACCGCCTCTTGCTTTCTCTATAACTTCTGCATCAGTAACTACTGCGTGAGCTTTCAGACCTATATTATCTTCTGCAAGCGTAAGTTCTCCGCTTTCTGTAGAGCCGATATGCCGATTTTTATTATGATTCAGCAGCAATTCAACATTTTCCCTTTTTTCAAGAGATCTCCTGAACGTTCCGGGACGTACCTGCTCCACACATTTTCCGTGAAATAATTCTGAGCCCGTCAATATAGGTCGGCTGTCTCTGCCTACGGCATTTACATATCCGTCTATAACCACACTGTCGCTTCTTATCTCTATTTTCATATGTTCACCTCATTTAAGAAAAAGGCGGCTATTCCATAAATGAACTGCCGCCTTTGATTTACTGCTTTGAAAGATCAATATCTTCGTCAGCTTCTGTCTGGGTAAGCCTATAAGCGTTGTTAAGATATTCCCGGCCTTTTTCTGTTACCTCCAGCTTTGATATAAAAGCATCTCGTGCAATAAGCCAGTACTCGGTTATTGGTATTTCATCCACGCTGTAAATGCTCATGTTGGCATAATCTGCAACAAGTTTGTCTGTTTCGGTGTATACAGTATATTTTATCCCTTTTCCGACGTCCTCCGACGGATACCACGGGATAGTAAGACCTGAGGATTCACGTATCAGCTCCATACTTTTTACATAAGCAAGCACGGCAAGGCGGCTGTCATAAAGAGGAAGTTCCCGGTCTTTTATGATGATCCTTGCCGCGTTTACAAAATCCGTGTCCGAGCGGCATATTTTCAGTTTCTGCCAATCTCCTTTTGTACAGACCGGCGCCTCAAATTCACCGCTTGTAAGCTGCAAAGGAATAGTTATTTTACCAAGCGGTATCATTCCTGTGCGTTACGCTTATCCTCTATAACGACAAGCGTACCCTCATCATCGAGAGCTTCCGCACGGAACTGTGCGTCTATTACTGTTACTGAATCCTGCTTAAAGCTAAAGGTAAATCCTTCTGTGTTACGTCCTACGATAATAACACGAAGCTTTTTATCCTTGTGCTCAAAGCCGAGAAGATAACGGTCACTGTTCTGGTTGCCCAATCCGCCGATTTTTACTGTTGTGATACCCTTTTCATCAGTCGATACCCGTGCGGTTGAGCAGAGCTTTGCTAAGGTATCGCCGTTCCAGGTCATAAGACCGGATTTAAGAACGACCTTTTCTTTTGTTATTTCTTCAATAACAACATATCCAAGATCGTCCTGATCTTCATATTTTTCTGTGGTATACTCAACGGAAGCTCCGCCCTTGATACGTCCTAAAAGATTTTCTTCACTGTTGAAAAACTCATCGTAAGTTTCCGGAAGCGTATCAAACTTCTGAAAATGCAGATGTCCGCTGCCGAGAGTATATTGTTTAAGTTCACCCTTGTCGCTTGCCATAATAAAAACCTCCTGTTAAAATTCTATAATATCAGTAAATGTGTATTCCGTGATTTCAAGTTTATCATTGCTGTTATAGAAATATTCACTTTCAAGCCCTTGGATCTCCCTGAAATCACTTTCGATTTCCTTTTCAAGATACTTATCCTCGTCAAGTTTGTTTTCACGGTAGCAGATACGCACTTCATAGGTAACGTGCCAGAACATATTGTACATATCCGCTCCGTCCGCTTTGCGGTGTGCTATTCTCCACACTGCAAAACAGTGTTCTGTAGGAAGCGTGATATATCCGTCGCGGATTATATGCTTTATCCCGTGCTTTTTCAGCACATCAAGAACATATTCTATCTGGTTCAACTTATCTGTCTCCTTACCCGGAATTTTATTTCACAGTGCTTAAAAAGAACATCGTCCGGCGGACTTATTATATCATAACGAATGCCGTTATGGATCATTCCGGAAGTCTGCGGAATAAGTTCTGCCAGACATTTTTTATAGCGCACAGAGACATTAAGAATTTCCTCGGCGTTGCCGCCGATATAATTTACCCAGTATTCTGAATTTCTCATACCCGATATATATGCATATACCGTTGCAACATCTCTCCATTTTAGAGTACCCGTATCCTGAACAATAAACGTTACTTTTTCAGTAAGTTTTGTAGCATCCACCATATATTTGTGACCTCCAGTTGATATGCAGATCAGATCACAAGATTTTTCCGGTGCATACCAAGAATATTCCGAACAATGGGATTTTCTTTTGCAGCGCTTACGGAAGCAGTCCTGACATCATACATATCGGAACAAAGACACATAAACGCAACAGATATTTCCTCAAAAGCGTCCGCTTCCTCCGGCAGCATATCCGTATATGAAGTTATATATCCTTTTGCAGCATTCATGATATCAGATATAAGTTTATCATCTTCATCATCTGTCACACGGATATATTTTTTTACGTCGTCAATAGCAACTTCACTTAAACGCATTTATGTGTCACCTTCCGAAAAGAATATCATTCGCCGCCCTTGATCTCCAGTACAGCAAGTTTCTGATTATCAATGACTTTGCTGTCCATTTCATACCATACGATTATTCCGACGGCATGCTGCGTTGCATACTGTTCATTGAGCACCTGAAGCTCTATATTCTGGCGCATATTAGTGGCAAGTCCGCTATAATCACCATACAGAACGGCTTTATTTCCTGCGCCTATTTCGGGCATATTGTCCGAAAGATATACAGGCTTTCCAAGCAGCATATACGGGAACGAATTGGTCACATTGCTTGTGTTGTCAGTGAGCAGATATCGTCCGTTTGTATCTTTGAGCTTCTTTATTGCCGCAAATGTAGTCGGATTCATAGTCCAGCAAGCACCGGGCTGATATGCAGTAGGTACTTTTGACTGGAGATCAATAAGATCATCAGCAGTCAGGCTTGTCTGACTGCCCGATGTTATCTTAGTGGTGGTTGCCAGAGCTCCCTGCATTTTGTCAGAACCTGTTAAAAGTTCCTTTTCATTGAAAAGCGCGACCTTTCTTCCTATTTCGTTGATAACGAAATTAAGAACGTCTATATCTGCATTGTTGATAACAGACTTTCCTATAAGTACAAGACCGCCGATAAGATAACCGTCAAGATCTACCGAAGTAAATTTGCCGGAATCAGCTACCAGTTCCTTGAACTCTTCATGATAGCCTACGGTAATATCGTGAGTCTCATTCGCAGCCCCCCATACAGGTATTTTCAGCTTGCCTTTTGAATTGAAATGTGTTGCGCCGCTCATAATAGGGCACATCTCATATGCCTTATTGACGATAAGCTGAGCTATAGTGGTAGGAATGATCGCGCCGTTGTTGCCCATTGTTATATTCTGCTCATCTGCTCTTTCTTCAGGGTCTTTGCTGTTCCTGATGTAATTTACGAGTGCCCTGATCTCAGCGTCATTCGGCTTTTCGGACTCTGGAGCAGACTGATCTGTGGAAACATTGTTTTCTGATCTTGTTTCCGGTTTCTGCTTTGCACGTATTTCGGCTTTGATAGCTTCAGCGCGGCGCTCTGCTGCTTCTGTAGCATTGATCTCGTTTATTTCCTTTTCAAGTTCTGAAAAACGTGTTTGCTCTTCTTCGGTCATAGCTCTTTGTTCTCCCTTGTCGTTCTGAACGGCAATAAGTTTGTCCATTTCTTCAAGGAGCTCGCCGCGGCGCTCAGTCAGAGCCTTTATAGTTACCGGTTCTGCCCGGTATTCAGCAGCGAGATATTTTTTCTTATTCATGATATTACCTCCCGTGTTTTTCATTTGTTTTTCCAAAGGTTTCCCTTGAATTAATTTTAACACGCCACTGCAAAAAAGAAAAGGACACTTTATATCTGATTCAAACTGTCCTTTTCTTTTCTGATGTAACATGATATAATATAGCTGTAATGCAGTTGCTCCTTTATGCATGCCTGGTAACTTTTTTGCTTTGGATCGTCCTTATGAAGCAAACCGGAACGTTGTATCTCACACATACAATGTTCCGGTTCTTTTTATATAAAAGTCTTATGATTAAAAAAAGCGCTTTGCAGTTGACTGCAAAACGCTTTTTTAATATGCCTATTTCTCAACTTTTCCGTTATATTCTCTATCGCTGAAAAATTTTGCCCAGTACGGCTCGTCCTCGTCGAAGATCTTTTTCTGTTCCGGTGTCAGTGCCCAAGGATACTCGGCAAACAAATTAAATTCAGTTTTCAAATCAAAACTGAATACAAATTCACCGTATGTGTCGGGGATAATTTTCCACCAAATACGGCTTGCTGAACGTTTCTTTTGCCAAGAAACTCCGTTTTCGTCTTTAAAGATAACTTCATCATCATCGTCATCTTCAATGTCATCATAATCATCGGACAAATTTTCGCTGAATAATTCTTCCATTTATTTTTTACCTCCTTTATCGCCTTTTTGCTGTTTATCTGTGTTAGTGTTTATAAATCCGAGTATTCCCTTAAAATCAGCATTGCCCTTGAATGAGTCTACTTCCACCAGATTAACTATTCCGTTACCCGAATTTCTTGTTATACAACAGCCGAACCTTTCTTTCAGCGTTTTTTGAGTGCTTCCATACTCACTGAAAGAACGCCAGCCGTTTCCGTCCGGATTTTTGTCTTGAAGCTCAAGGTATTGTAATTTCCCGTTTGTTTTTCTGACAATGGCAGCGTGTTTACCTGCTCCGAGAAAATACTCTTTTTCCGGTTCAAGCCCTTTAAGTATTTTCGCTGTGTCTTTTGCTTCTGTCTTGACTTTTTGTTTTGTATATTTCACGCCGTCAAGGCCGTTGACCATTTCTTCAAATCCGCCTTTTGAAAACATCCAGCAGCTTGTTCCACCTCTGAAATCAAGCACATCATATCCGCATTTATTGCCTATATAGGCATATGCAGCAGAAGCACACGAACCTTTTGTCATATCTCCGCCGGCTATCCTTTTGATCATTTCGGTTTCGGATAGCGGCTCTGAAAGTGATTTTACAGGATTATTTTCGATACCGCATTGATAACACACCGACATTATATGTTTTCCTTTTTCCGAATATACAGTGCCACCGCTTTCGGCATCTACCAGTTCATTTGCCGCGTTTTTCGCTTCTTTGTACAATTCATCTCTTTTTTGGCGGAGTTCCTCGATCTTATCTTTATCACGATCTTTGCCCTTTGAAAATTCTTTGTTTATTTCATTATAAAGTTTATCTGCCTGTTCGTTTGAATCGACAATTTTTTGTTTTAATCCCTTGACTTTTTCTGTATCAATTATACCACTTTCTCCTGATTTGTCAACCCCTGCCGAAGTACCACCGCCGACAGCATATTTACTGATATCATACACATACGATTGTTTTCCGCCCTTGGAATAGAGATAAGCACCTGTTCCGCCGCCGTTAGACGTGGTAAATTTACCGTTCACCGGATCGTGATACGGATTGAACCGCAGTTCCGGTTCGCCCGGCTTTTCCGATCCATTATTCTTGAAAGTCGGCAGTTTTCCGGTAGGCTGATTGAGATTTACAGCCATATCGGTATTCGGCGTGTAGATATCGCCCGTATATGGATTATAAAGCACGTCTCCCAGACCTAACTGAATGAACGGGAAGTCAATAGGTTCAAGGTCTTCCAACCGTCTTATGTCTTCCAGCGTAATAAAACCGTTTTTCTTGCCGACAGCGTAAGCATTGTATCTCTGGAGAATATTACCCCTTGTCAGCTCCCTTGTGTCAAAGGCAAAATATCTCTTTCCTTTTTCTCTTTCAAGAAGCAGATCTGAATCAAAAGCTGATTCAAAGATATTGAGCAGCGGCATGAGCGTATCCGATATAAAATTTTCCTTTCCTTTTTCGGAAATATTGCCGGACATCATACCTGAAGGTATTCCGAAAAGTCCGCATATATCATTTGTATTCGTAGCCTTGTTCTGATTAAGCTGCATTTCTACAGCGCTGTTCGATACTTCTTTGAAATCCATGCCGGCATTGAGTACACAAACATTATCCTCTATTTTCTGGCTGTTTGTCTGCATCTTAGCCCAGGCTGC
>CANRJZ010000043.1 GCA_947631055.1 uncultured Clostridia bacterium
TTGCTCTTGCTTTGTCATAAACCTGTTTCTGTTCATCGGAAAGTCCGTCCAGTTCTGCACCGTGTTCAATAAAAAATCTTCTGCCGATAGTTCCCACGCCTGTTTCAAATTCTATTCGGTATGCTCCTGCGTCAAAGCTTTCAGCCGACAAAAGTTCTTTTGGGATTTCGCAGTCGCCGCCCTTTCCTGCTTTTATAACGGTATTTATTTCGTATGATGAACTGCCGTCCGCAAATGGAATTTCTGTAAATTCGCCGTCTTTTTCTTCACGGCAGATCTTTGCGGATATTATCGCTATGTCCTCATCGGTGAAATTGCTGAAGCTGCACATAAGATTTTCTCCCCAGTAGAAAAAGTTTGCATCATCATAAGGATAAATTTCACGTTCCGACATCAGCTCGGGTTTGTCCCGCCATGTACTGTTGTCAAGGACCGTGCTGCAATAAAATATCAGATCCTCCGAATCGTTTTGCCGATCATAGCTGTATTCGCAATATTTTATATTGACATCGGGGCAGGCTGTTACAAGAAAATCAATATCGGAATCACGGTAATTTTTTACGGTTATTTCAAGGTCGTTAATATTTGAATCTTTTATTGATCCCGCTATTGCCTGCGGGTCTATGCTGTCGTTTTCAACAGTAAGACAAGTGATATTTTCATTCAGTCCGTTGAAAGGATATTCACCGGAATAATCGCGGAACGTGATATATCCTTGATCATTTCCGTAGCTGCTCAGATCGCCGCCCATATAATTGTCAAAACAGATCTCTTTTTTAATATTGCTGAAGTCACATTCGCCGCTGTAATCCGCGATAGTAAGCACCCACGGCGAAACGTCATTTACAAAATTTATGTCCCGTCCGTCCACGCCGGAAAGAACAAGTCCGTGTGCATGGTTGATGTAATCATTGCTTATATTTTCAAAGGGATCGTCCGTATCCGGAAATTTGTTCATATCAACATAGATCGTTCTGTCGGAATACCTTAAATTATGTTCGCTGAAATAATTTGCGATAAAAAATTCATCGTCAACGAAGGTGACCGAATTTTCGTTTTCATCATCTAAAGGCGGCGGATAATCCCCCGGCAGCCATTCGCTTAAAGCCGTTGCCGACGTGGTTTCCGCAGTCTCCGATGCAGCGGAAGCTTCCGCAGTCGTTTCGGAAATTTCGGGGATATCATCTGCCGTGCAAGCCGAAAGCAGAAGTGCGGATAAAATTACTCCAAAAAATTTTTTATTCATAATAAATCCCCTCTTAAACTGATATCAATACCATAATTGGAATATATCGAACCGCCAGCCGTTCTCGGTTTTCACCATATGGAAATTATTTTCCTCATACCAAGTAAAATACGGATAATCCTCATGTCCGTGAATAATTATACTTTTGAAGATAATTTCATCATCATCGGAATATATCGGCGCAAAACATACATACTGGTAAGTCAGATCACTGCCGCGGTCACCGTCCGTTGCTGCAAGTGCGCCGTTCTCGTCTATATATCCGTACTCACGGGAGAGAGAAATGGCAATATCATCGGTATAGGCTTCCCGTATGGGAGCAAGAAATTCCTCGGCGGTATGTTCAGACACATATTCTTCCGACAAATGCGCGGAACAGCCAAAATAAAGGTCTGTTATCTCATATGCTTTATCGAAAATTTCTTTCTGTTCATCGGTAAGAAGATCCTTGTCATTTGTATTGTCAATGAAAAAATTACTGGAAAGCGTTCCGTAACTTGTTTCAAATTCAATTTTATAAACTCCCGTTTCGCATTTGTCATAGGGTAAAATATCCTTTGGAATTATAAAATGATATTCTGTTTCCGGCTCGATCTCAATATCTGCGTTAAAAGACATATTTCCGTCAGTAAATGGGATCTCCGTAAGTTCGCCGCCGTTATCGCGATAAATTTTCACCGTATGTACCGTTTGCGTTTCGTCCGTAAAATTGGAGAAAACATTTATAAGTTCGTTTGTATGACGCCACGAATCGTAAACATAATCATTGTTCAGTTCTCCGGCTGCCGAATCAAAACTTTCGTCCCCGGCGCTGCCGTTTATATATAAATTAGGATAGAATACCAGTCCCTCGGTGGGATAATTCTCATAGCTCCAAAGGGAATCGTCAATATTATATGATATCTCCATTGCAGGAAGAGCTTTTGCAAGTATGTCCATATCGGAGCTTCTGTAATTTCCCGTCCGCATAAACACTTCGTTTACGTTTGAATCTTTTAAGACATCGGCAAGTTTTTCACAGTCTATATCATCATTTTCAAGCCATAAATAAGTCAGGTTTTCACATTCTTTGATAAATTGGAGATCGTCCTCGGAATTGTAATTGTCAGATTCAATGCCGTAAATATTTTGCATATCGGCGATCGCGCTGAGATCGTATCCGCCTTTGTAATTTGTAAAACGCAGAATATCTGTGCCCTTGCTTCTTTCATTCATCGTGGAAAGATCGCCGCCCATATAATTGTCAAAATAAATTGTTTTATTGATATTGCTGAAGTCGCATCTGCCGCTGTAGCCGGTGATAGTGACGCTCCATGGAGAAATATCGTTCACAAAATTTATGTCGCGCCCGTCCACGTTTGAAAGGACAAGTTCGTATGCATGGTTGACGTAATCCTTGCTTATATTTTCAAAGGGATCGTCCGTGTCCGTAAATTTGTCCATATCAACATAGATCGTTCTGTCGGAATATCGTAAATTATGTTCGCTGAAATAATTTGCGATAAAAAATTCATCGTCAACGAAAGTGACCGAATTTTCATTTTCGTTCTCTGACGGCTGTTGATGATATTCCGGTATCCATTCGCTCAAAGTCGTTACAGATGTAGTTTCCGAAGTCTCCGTAAATGTCTCCGATGTTACGGAAGTTCCGGACGCCGTTTCGGAAATTTCGGCGGCATCATCTGCCGTGCAAGCCGAAAACAAAAGTGCGGATAAAATTACTCCAAAAAATTTTTTATTCATAATAGATCCCCCCTCTTAAACTGATATCAATACCAAGTCGGAAATTTATCAAAACGCCAGCCGTTCTCGGTTTTCACCATATGGAAATTACTTTCCTCGTACCAAGAAAAATACGGGTAATCTTCATGTCCGTGAATGGATATATACTTGAAAGTGACTTCATTATCATCGGAATAGACCGGCGCAAAACATACAAATTGTAAAGTTATATCACCGCCGCGGTCACCGGCCGTTGCTGCAAGTTTGCCGTTTTCGTCAATATATCCATACTTACGGGAGAGAGAAACGGCAATATCATCGGTATAGGCTTCCTGTATGGGGGCAAGAAATTCCTCGACGGTATGTTCAGCCGCATATTCCTCAGACAGATACGAGGAACAGCCAAAATAACTGCTTGTTATTTCCTTTGCTTTATCGAATATTTCTTTCTGTTCGTCGGTAAGGAAATCCAGACCGTTTGTATTGTCAATGAAGAATTTACTTGAAAGCGTTCCGTAGCTTGTTTCAAATTCGATCTTATAAACTCCCGTTTCGCATTTGTCATAAGGGAAAATATCCTTTGGGATCACAAGATCATGATCGGTTTTCGGCGCAATTTCAATATTTACATTAAAAGATGTATTTCCGTCAGAAAATGGCATTTCCGTAAGTTCGCCGCCGTCATCGCGGTAAATTTTCAGCGTATTTACCGTTTGCGTTTCGTCCGTAAAATTGGAGAAAACATTTACAAGCTCGCTTGTATTCAGCCACGAATTGGAAGCATACATATTATATAACTGAAATTCTTCGTCTGTCTCCCCGCGGCTTTCGTTTCCGTATATGTATATATTCGGATAGAATACTAGACCTTCGGTGGGATAATTTTCATAGTTCCAGGATTCATCGTTCATACGGTATATTATATCCGTTTCGGGAAAGGCTTTTGCAAGCATATCCATATCGGAACTTCTGTAATTATCCGTAACAATGCCCAGCAATTTTATACTTGGATCATTGAGTATTTCGATAATTTTTCCGCAGTTTACATCGTTGTTTTTCAGCCATAAAGCAGTCAGGTTTTCACATTCATTGATGAATTGCAGATCGTCCTCTGAAACGTAACCGTCAAAGTCAACGCAGTGAATATTCTGCATATCTGCAATTGCGCTGAGATCGTACCCGCCTTTGTAATTTGTAAAATACAGCGCTTCATCATTTACTGTGGAAAGATCGCCGCCCATATAATTATCAAAATAAAAATGCTTGTTAATTTTGCTGAGATCGCATTTTCCGCTGTAGTCGGTAATAGTGACGCTCCATACCGAAGTATCGTTCACAAAATTTATATCCCGTCCGTCAGCGTTGGAAATAACAAGCTGAGTTGCGTGATCTACGTAATCTTTATTTATATCTTCAAAGGGGTCGTCCGTGTCGGGAAATTTGTCCATATCAACATAAACGGTGCGGTCCGCGTACCTGAAACCGTTTTCGTTAAAATAATTTGCGATAAAAAATTCATCGTCAACGAAAGTGACCGTGGTTATACTTTCATCTGCCTGCGGAGATACTTGCCAGATCGGGCTCCATTCGCTCATAGTAGTTCCCGGCGTCGTTTTCGATACATCGGGCGGGTCCGTCACGGACGTTTCGGGAACTACGGGTATATTTTCACCGGAACAAGCGGAAAGCATGATCGCAGATAAAATTATCGAAGATAAAAAAATATTGCTTTTGAACATAATAATTCCCCCAAAATGAATTTTGTTAAATCCATTATACAGTGAATTTTATCCAAAAGCAATAACAGAGCGGTTACAATCAGGTTACAGCTTGGTTACAAAGCTGCTCCCAGCGAATGGTAATATTCTTTCATAGCCTGTGCGTCTTCGGTCTGAGTTCCGGAACTTTCACAAATGAATATAGGCGAAAGACTTCTTTCATAAACAAGCTCCATAAGCGGTTCAAAATCAGGGCCGTAAACATTGTCCGCAAAAGTCAGGTGGCATTTTTCCCCGCCTTTGTCGGTATACTGTATCTTTGAAAAATGGGAATGAAAAATTTTTGCGCGGTCGGAACCAAGTTCATTTTCGATAGTGTCAAGGATTTTTTTATATTCTTCTCTGCCCTTTATTTCGCCGAAGGTGCGTGCGTTCAGATGTCCGAAATCAATGCAGGGGATAAAGCTGTCGTCAACTTTGCAAAGCTCCATTACCTCGTGAAGATCGCCAAGCTGATTTATCTTTCCCATGGTTTCGGGACAGCAGTGAACGCTTTCCAGACCCTCTGCAACAAGTGCTTCACGGGCTTTTTTTAGAGTTCCCTTGGCAAGTTCAAGGGCTTCTTCACGGGAAATTTTCGAGCATGAGCCGCTGTGAACGACTATCCTGTCGCCGCCCATTGCCTTTACGGCAGCGGCTGACTGCAAGATATAATTTACCGAGCCGTTTCTTTTTTCTTCTTCAATTCCGGAAAGGGAAATAAAATAGGGTGCATGTATCGAAACGGAGATATTTTTTTCCGCAAGAGCCTTGCCTATTTCCGCAGCCGCTTCCTGACTGACGCGGACTCCCTGACCGCATTGGTATTCAAAATGGTCAAGGCCGAATTTTTCGAGATATTCTCCAAGCTGGACTGATTTTTTATAACCCATTGTCTTAAAGCTTTCGGCAGTTCCTGCCGGACCGAATTTAGCGCTCATAAAAGACTTCCTCTCATAATATCATATCAGCATTATATCACGGACAGGGAAATTTGTCAAACAAAAACGCCGCCCGTGGGGGCGGCGCATGGCTATTCGGCAGGCGTAGCGTTCTCCTGCATCTCTCGGAATTACTTCCTGTCATTACCGGCGGCGTGTGGTTGCTACGAAATTTACCACCTCGAATAGCATTTATTTATTATTTCTCTTTTATTACACTTATATTATAGCATAGTTATTTTGTTTTGTCAAGCCTTTTATAAACAGGCATATTATTTCTTAGTCTTTGAGAGAATCGTTTGTCGTTTTCACGAACGGCGGTTATGATAGAATTTTTATGATTGACATCTTCATTTTCAATGGCAAGGCGCAGCACAATATTTATTGATGAACCATCATTACATATTCTTTTTGCCGCCAATGCTGTATTATTATTTTTATCCTTAAATATGTAATCAGGATCCGAAATAATTTTCTCGAAAAAAGGAGCATATTTATTAAAAAAATCCTGACCCCTACGCTTAATGATATGCTCTTTTTGAGTATTTGTCAATATGACCTGATCAGTAATGATCTTATTTTTAGTGACCTTTTGATATTTTTCAATATCTATTTTACCAATAACTTGCAATTTTGTCGACCGCCATATTCATATTTTCATTAATTATATCACACATTAAAAATTTTGTCAAACAAAAACGCCGCCCTTGAGGGGCGGCGGAATTTATTGTGCTTCTGGATATTTTGCGTAATTTATACTGTAATAATTACACTTGGAATATGCTGTCATTTTTAACTGCCGTTTTGCGCATAACGCTTTTTCAGTGTTGTCAAAATCATACATATTTTTTTGTACAGCACGAACAGCTTTACTTCCCATCCAGTATTTGCAAAATACACAATGTTTGGAAAAATTTATATTTGATCTCATATGTATACGATTCCTTTATGCCATAAAAATATTGCGTATATTATTTGTGAGTGCCAACAACTACTCCTCCGTCAATATCAACAAGTATCCCGCAGTCAGGACACTTAACAGAGCAGTGGTCATAGAAAAATCTTACAGTACCTCCACATTTAGGACATGAAGCACTGCGATATCCAAAAAATGCCCGAATTTTTCTTATAAATCTCATTTTTATTCCTCCTTAAATCAATATTTGTGGCTGTCGATTTGTTCAGCAGCTTCTCTTGTTCTTTGCGCGGATTCTCTTACACGTTCTCTCATTTCAGCTCGTTTTTCAGGCGGGATATCTTTACTGAAATCTCCGTGGTCAAGCATCCGGTCAGAAGAATTGGCAATTAAACGAAGAATTGTTCCGAGTATACCCATAAATTCACCGTCTTTCTTATTGATTTATATTGTGAATCGGTTTTATCCGTTCAAAATACAGCTTATTTTATAAAAGGCATTTTGCTTTTAGCTTCGCGCCTTACGGCTTCCTGATAGCCGTATTTTTTCTCATTTCTTTCAAATGTTTCCTCTATTTCGTTTTCCCATTCATCACGATAAATACCATATTCAACGTCGTCCATGGCGCCTTTTTGACGATTGCAATGAGAGCATGATGCTGTAAGATTGTTTACTTGGTTGCTTCCGCCGCGAGATTTAGGAACGATATGGTCTACGTCAACATCTTTTTTTCGCAGTTTTTCTCCGCAGTATGCACATTTATATTTCCCATTTTTGCTTTTGTTGTTTTCAAAAAAATCATCTCTGTATCCCAAGATAAAAACCTCCGATCTGCTGCCAAATATATTTGTTGGATTATATGCATATTATAACATATATATCTTTGATTTGTCAAGAGGTTTTAAAGAAATATGTTATAATTTTTTTATAGGAGGCAAGAAATATCATGGCTTACTATCCAAGAATAAAAGATCTGCGTGAGGACAGCGACAAAACGCAAAAAGAAGTTGCCGACTATCTTGGCACAGCTTACCAATATTATGCCGTTTATGAAAAGGGTACGAGCGAGATATCTTTTGAACGCGCCATTGCACTTGCAAAATATTACAATGTCAGCCTTGACTATATAGCAGGACTTACCAACGACAAGCGGGGCTTTTCATACAGCGACCTTACAAAGGAACAGAAAGACCTTTTGCGGCTTATGGAAAAACTTTCTCCCGAAGAAAAGAAAAAGACCGTTTCATTTCTGAAAGCGGTCATTGACATTATAAAATAAATTATAAAAATAAACGGCAGAGAATTTTTTCTGCCGTTTTATATTTTTTGTTTCAGTCAAACCTGTTGAACCGTTTCGGAAGAAGCGGTTTTTCTATTGCTCTCTTTATCCTGAAAGGAACGCTCGTTTCCGGCTCGATGGGAGAAACAAATATCGAACGTATCCCTGCAAGATTTGCTCCCAGCACGTCGGTAAATATCTGATCTCCTACAGCGCATACCTGATCTTTCCGCAGACCAAGCTCTTTTATGGCTTTCCGGAACCCTATCGGTATCGGCTTTGCGCCGTTTGGCACAAAATCCAGTCCCAGAACTTCCGCAAAGGGCGTAACGCGCTCCGGCTTGTTATTGCTGACAATAAGAAGCTTTATCCCGTGTTTTTCCATATTTGCTATCCAGTCAAGAACTCCTTCCGCCGGAACAGGATTGTTATGCGTTGTCAGCGTGTTGTCAAGATCAAGGATAAGCGCTTTTATATCGTGGACTTCAAGAGAAGCCGGCGTTATCTCCATTACCGATCTTAACGCGAACGTTGGCTTGAATAGTGCCATATTTCCCCTCCGATCATTTGAGTTTGGCTTTTTGTTTTGCCCTCTGGGCGTTGTCAAGGATCCTTTTTCTTATGCGTATGGATTTAGGGGTTATTTCAAGCAATTCATCATCTGCAATGAATTCAAGGCTGTCCTCAAGTGAGAGCTTTCTGGGAGGAACGAGCCTCAGCGCATCGTCCGAACCGCTGGCTCTTGTGTTTGTAAGATGTTTTTTCTTGCAGACGTTTACGACCAGATCTTCCGATTTGGGGGAAGCGCCTACTACCATTCCCTCGTAGACCTGAGTTCCTGCGCCGATAAACAGAGAGCCGCGCTCCTGAGCGTTGAAAAGTCCGTAAGTAACGGCTTCGCCTGCTTCAAAGCAGATGAGCGAACCGGAACTTCTTCTGGGGATATCGCCTTTGTAAGGTTCATATTTTTCAAATACCGAACTTATAACGCCTTCGCCCTTGGTGTCGGTGAGGAATTCGGACTTGTATCCGAAAAGTCCTCTCGAAGGAATAAGGAATTCAAGTTTCATACGGCTTCCTACCGGGTGCATGGACTGGAGCTCGGCTTTTCTTGTGCCGAGTTTTTCCATTACTGCGCCGACCGATTCTTCCGGAACGTCTATTACAAGACGTTCGACAGGCTCGCATTTTACGCCGTCAATTTCTTTATAGAGAACTCTCGGTGTTGAAACGGAAAGTTCATAACCCTCACGGCGCATTGTTTCTATAAGGATAGAAAGGTGCATTTCTCCTCTTCCGGCAACTATGAAACTGTCCGTACTGTCGGTCTCGGAAACACGCAGGGAAACATCGCGGAGTATCTCCTTGAAAAGCCTTTCGCGGAGCTGACGGGAAGTAACGAATTTTCCCTCGCGTCCGGCAAAAGGACTGTCGTTTACGGAAAAGGTCATTTCTACCGTAGGCTCGGAAATTTTTACAAAAGGAACAGGTTCATAATTTTCCGTATCGCAGAGAGTATCGCCTATGGTGATATTTTCAACGCCGGATATCCATACTATGTCGCCGACTTTTGCTTCCTCAACGGGAACGCGGTTAAGTCCGTCTATCTGATAAAGGGTAACGATCTTGCTGCTGAAAGGCTTTCTCGTTTCGTGATAATCGCCTACGATCACCTGCTGACCGGCTCTTATAGTTCCTCGTTCAACACGGCCTATGCCTATTCTTCCCACATAGTCGTTGTAATCTATGGAAGAAATGAGCATCTGCATGGGGGCGTCCGGATCTCCTTCGGGAGCGGGTATATGGTCAAGGATAGTTTCAAACAGCGGAACAAGATCCGTTCCCGTTTCATACTGGCTGAACGAAGCCGTTCCGGAACGTCCCGAACAGAAAAGGATAGGACTTTCGAGCTGATCGTCGCTGGCGTCAAGATCAAGGAGAAGTTCGAGGACTTCGTCGCCTATTTCATCAAGGCGCGCATCGGGGCGGTCTATCTTGTTTACTACTATGATTATCCTGTGTCCCATTTCAAGGGCTTTCTGAAGAACGAACCTTGTCTGGGGCATACAGCCTTCCGCGGCGTCAACGAGCAGAACGACGCCGTCCACCATTTTAAGGACGCGTTCCACTTCTCCGCCGAAATCGGCGTGGCCCGGAGTGTCTATAATGTTTATTTTTACATCTTTGTAGGTAACTGCGGTGTTTTTGGCAAGTATCGTGATACCTCTTTCACGTTCCAGATCGTTGGAGTCCATAACTCTTTCGGCGACGTTCTGATTTTCGCGGAAAGTTCCAGCCTGTTTCAGCATTTCGTCAACGAGAGTTGTTTTTCCGTGATCGACATGGGCGATTATAGCAACGTTTCTCAGGTCGTTTCTAACCATAAAAATTTCCTTCCTGTACTTGTGTTTCTATTTCCGGACAAACGGGAAATATTCCTGTGCAAAAAATTACGTCCTGCAATTTGCAGGACGTATCTGGTGGAAGAGGGTGGATTCGAACCACCGAAGCCGAAGCAACAGATTTACAGTCTGCCCCCTTTGGCCGCTCGGGAACTCTTCCATAAATTCGGCATATTGTTATTGCATAGAATGGAGCTGGTGGACGGACTCGAACCCCCGACCTGCTGATTACAAATCAGCTGCTCTACCAACTGAGCTACACCAGCCTGAACAGTTTTGTCCTCGCTTGAACGACTTAATAAGTATATCACCTAAAACGGATATTGTCAAGCAGGTTTATAATGTTTTACAATTTGTTAATATCTTATCGGCATAAATGCGGAATAAAAAGGCCTTCCGGCTGACTATCCCACATAAGCCGTCATTTGCATAAAAATCAGACGTTTGGTCTGTTTTGTCTGTTTACTTACCGGAGCTTTCCGGTTATAATTATCATAAAGTGGTCGGGGCGACAGGACTCGAACCTGCGGCATCTTGGTCCCAAACCAAGCACTCTACCAAACTGAGTTACGCCCCGATGCCGGACAGTACATTACATTATACCTCATTTTATGCGATTTGTCAATAGTTTTTATAAAAAATAACGATTTTTATGAAAAGGGAAAAAAACAGTTGAAATTTTCCGATGAAAATGGTATAATAAAAATGTATTTTTTAAAAAAGCTTTTGCAAGCTATTCTGAAAACGGCGCGGAAGGAGAGCTGATAACAGATGTCCGGAAGGATATTCAGCGAAATGATAATCCGGGAACTGAAATTTCTTCTGCCGCGTGCGCTTATCTTTGATATCATTATATACATTATCACGCTCCCCGTGTATAAATTCGGTCTTGAGATACCGTTAGGGCTCCTTTCGGGAACGGTGGTCATGGCTCTGAATTTTATAATTCTCGGAAAATCGTCCGAGTATGCGGTGGAAAAGCCGGTCGGCTCCGCAAAGAGGCTGATGTTCGGCTCGTATATGCTGAGGCTGTTTATAGTGGGACTGCTTTTTTTTGCGGCGGTAAAACTGCCTCGGATAGATCTTATCGCGGCGGCGCTGCCGCAGCTTTACCCGAAGATGGCATATACTCTCGATGCGGTGATAAAAAAGAAGGGAAGATGATCTTATGAATGTGGAGGTGCAGGGCCCGAAGCGAATGATATCGCTGCTTTCCGATGACGGCAGCATTATCTTTTCGATATCGGAATCCGTTGTTACCGGCTGGATAGTCATTCTGATAGTTCTGATATTATGTCTCGTCCTTACAAAGGATCTGAAAAAAATCCCTGAAACAAAGAGACAGTGCGCTGCCGAATACATCGTCAAGACCGTGAACAATATGATCGAAACAAATATGGGCAGGGATCTTATGGGATATGCGCCCTATATCGCGGCGGTGTTTTCGTACATCATTATAGGAACGCTGATCTCAATGATCGGTTTCAGGAGCGTTACCGCCGATATAAGCGTTACAGGCGCGCTCGCTCTTATGACCTTTACGCTGATAACCTACACGAAGATACGCTATAACGGTCTGGGCAAGTACCTTTTCAGCTTTGTGAACCCGCTGAATATAATCAGCGAGGTGGCTACGCCTGTATCAATGGCTCTCCGTCTTTTCGGAAACGTCTGCGGCGGAATGATAATCACTATGATACTGTACGGCGCTCTCGGCACGCTCAGTTCTTCAGTATACGGCTTGCTGGGACTGAACGCTGACGTTTACTATTTCAATATATTCCAGATAGGTATTCCCGCAGTGCTGTCGATATATTTCGATCTGTTCTCGGGTGCTATACAGTCATATGTATTCATAATGCTTACTATGGCATACATCAAAATGGGCAAAGAATAATTTTTTGGAGGTAAAATACTATGAATGAAGCTTTATTGAACGCTCAGGCGACCGTTCTGGCAGGTCAGGCAATAGGCGCAGGACTGGCAATGATCGCCGGTATCGGACCGGGTATCGGTGAAGGCTACGCCGTAGGCAAGGCTATCGAGACCATCGGCAGACAGCCGGAGATCAAGGGTACGGCAACTTCCACAATGTTCATCGGCTGTGCAGTCGCGGAAACGACCGGTATTTACGGTCTGTTCGTGGCTATCGTGCTGCTTTGGATGAATCCGTTCCTGAAGCACCTGACGGGAACAGTGGGCTAAACCGTTCCGGAAATAAATATTTGCGGAACAGGAGGAAGAGATCAGCCTATGAAAATCGGACCTATGTATTTTGATTTCTTTTCTATCGACTGGACGACTATTGTCGCTACGATATTGAATACCTTGATCCTGTTTCTGGTCATAAAGCATTTTCTTTTTGACAAGGTGAACGCCATTCTCGAATCACGGAAAACAGAGGTCGCCAAGACCTATGAGGATGCGGAT
Source organism: uncultured Clostridia bacterium (assembly GCA_947631055.1). GTDB lineage: Bacteria > Bacillota > Clostridia > Oscillospirales > Ruminococcaceae > RGIG8773. The sequence goes on from CANRJZ010000043.1 coordinate 12,694, forward strand.
AAGGCTTACGCCAACGCAAAACAGCTCGAAAGCGAATATACCGATAAGCTTTCTTCGGCTAAAGAAGAATCTGCCGAGATCGTGCGGGACGCTACGAAGCGCGCTCAGCTCCGTTCCGAGGAGATAATCTCCGAGGCAAAGGACGAAGCCAGAGGCATTATCGACAAGGCTGAGGCGGATATCGAAAAGGAAAAGAAACGTGCTGTAAATCAGATCAAAGATGAGATCTCCGATATTGCCATATCTATAGCGTCAAATGTGGTGTCAAAAGAACTCGACGCCAAGACGCATGAGCAGCTTATCGAAAGTTTCATCGAAGGATTTGGTGATACGGAATGACGGGCAGAGTAGAAAAGGTATACTCCGAAGCGGTCTTTGAACTCGCAAAGGAGCAGGGAAATGCCGACAAGATAAAAGAAGAATTGGACGCGCTGGCGGAAATTTTTGCTTCCGCACCGGAATTCGGAAAATTCCTGACCGTTCCTACCGTGACCATCGGCGAAAAGCTTGCGGTCATTGAAAAAACTTTCAAAGGAAAACTTTCCGATATATCTTACAATCTTCTTTGCGTGACTGCCGAAAACGGCAGGTCGGAGCTCATCCCCGAAATCGCGGCGGATTACAGAGAACGCTGGTATGATATGAAAAATATAGCTGAGGTGAAAGTCACGACGAGTATACCGCTTTCGGATACCCTCAGGATAAAATTAAGATCAAAGCTTGAGACGGTCATGAAAAAGACTGTCATTCTTACGGAAAAGGTAGATCCGTCCATTATGGGCGGGATAATACTGAATTACGGCAACACAATGACCGACGGTTCGGTAAGATCCAAGCTTGACGCTTTGCAGAAACAGATAAAAGGCGTTATCGCCTGATATCCGGGACGGAATAATTCCGCATCGGCATCATAATATGCGGATAAGCTTTTAGAAAGGAAGGTCATTTCCAATGGATCTGCGCCCCGATGA